>NZ_JBHVYE010000019.1:0-167346 GCF_042881135.1 Streptomyces sp. NPDC058284 | reverse complement strand
AAACGCTCGGCTGGGAAACCCCAGCCGAGCGCCTCGCTAAGCTCCTGGCAACAGCCAGTTGATCACCGTGTTGCGACGACCCCTTGAATTCGCCCAGGGAGGCGGGGCCCATCGGCGTACGGACACGGCGTCAGCGCGACCGCTTGGCCAGCCGCTCGACGTCGAGCAGGATCACGGCGCGGGCCTCGAGCCGCAGCCAGCCGCGTCCGGCGAAGTCGGCGAGCGCCTTGTTGACCGTCTCGCGGGAGGCGCCGACCAGCTGGGCGAGCTCTTCCTGCGTGAGGTCGTGCACGACGTGGATGCCCTCTTCGGACTGCACGCCGAACCGGCGCGACAGGTCGAGGAGCGCACGGGCCACACGGCCCGGCACGTCGGAGAAGACGAGGTCGGACATCTGGTCATTGGTCTTGCGAAGGCGCCGGGCGACGGCGCGCAGCAGCGCGGCGGCCACCTCGGGGCGGGCGTTCAGCCAGGGCTGGAGGTCGCCGTGGCCGAGGCCGAGCAGCTTGACCTCGGTGAGGGCGGACGCCGTGGCGGTCCGGGGGCCCGGGTCGAAGAGCGACAGCTCTCCGATGAGCTCGCCGGGGCCGAGCACCGCGAGCATGTTCTCGCGGCCGTCGGGCGAGGTGCGGTGGAGCTTCACCTTGCCCTCGGTGACCACGTACAGGCGGTCTCCGGGGTCGCCCTCATGGAAAAGCGCATCCCCGCGCGCGAGCGTCACCTCACTCATGGAGGCGCGGAGCTCCGCGGCCTGCTCGTCATCGAGCGCCGCGAAGAGCGGGGCGCGCCGCAGAACGTCGTCCACGAGTTCTCTCCTTGTCGACCTGCTCAGGGGATCTTGCTTCCCCCGCATATCAGGGGACCGTGTTCCCCATTTTGCCGGACTGTCCAAACAGTGTGATCAGTCACAAGTCTGCCGCACTGGCGTCGCAAGCTGTGCGGGAGGGGGCCAATTGGGGGCCGATCCATGGGGTCAGGGACGGATGTCAGTGCCGGGCTCTAGGCTGGCCGGGTGTCCAAAAAGCCGGTGAGAGCGCAGGCCGAGGGGGCTGAGCAGGTGAGCGCACCTCGCGATTCCGCTGTGGGCGAACAAGCGTCCGACGCCCTCGATAAAGCGACGAAACGGACAGTATCCCTGTTGTTCCCGGCGAAGAGGTCGGCCCTGTGAACGCAAAGAAGACGACACCTGCGGTGACGACGCCGACGGCCGAGAAGGCCCCGGCGAAGAAGGCGGCAGCGAAGAAGACGCCCGTGAAGAAGGCGCCTGCGGCGACGGCGTCAGCAAAGAACACAGCAGCAAAGAACACAGCAGCAAAGGCGACCCCTGGCACGGAGACCGCTGCGGAGAAGACGCCTGCGGAGAAGAAGCCCGCCAAGAAGGCCCCTGCGAAGAAGGCCGCCGCCAAGAAGGCCACCGCCAAAAAGACCGCCTCACCGGCGCAGAAGCAGGAAGCCCCGACCGCCGACACCGGCACCCGGACGGAGTCCCACGCCGCTCTCGTCCGCCGCGCCCGGCGGATCAACCGTGAGCTCGCCGAGGTGTACTCGTACGCCCACCCGGAGCTGGACTTCGAGAACCCGTTCGAGCTCCTGATCGCCACGGTTCTCTCCGCCCAGACCACCGACCTGCGCGTGAATCAGACGACCCCGCGTCTCTTCGCCGCGTACCCGACTGCGGAGGACCTGGCCGCGGCCGTCCCCGAGGAGGTCGAGGAGCTGATCAGGCCGACCGGCTTCTTCCGGGCGAAGACCAAGTCGATCATGGGCCTGGCCAAGGTGTTGCGGGACGACTTCGGAGGCGAGGTGCCGGGCCGCCTCGACGACCTGGTCAAGCTGCCCGGCGTCGGCCGCAAGACGGCGTTCGTCGTTTTGGGCAACGCCTTCGGAGTACCTGGCATCACTGTGGACACCCACTTCGGACGCCTGGTCCGCCGCTGGAAGTGGACCGAGGAGACGGACCCGGTGAAGGTCGAGGCGGCCGTCGCCGAGCTCTTCCCGAAGAGCGAGTGGACGATGCTCTCGCACCGAGTGATCTTCCACGGCCGCCGCATCTGCCACTCCCGCAAGCCCGCCTGCGGCGCCTGCCCGATCGCCCCGCTCTGCCCGTCGTACGGGGAGGGTGAGACCGATCCGGAGAAGGCGAAGAAGCTGCTGAAGTACGAGATGGGCGGCTTCCCTGGCCAGCGCCTCAAGCCGCCGTCCGACTACCCGGGCAAGCCGGCGCCGCCGCTCGCGGGGTGACACCGACGGCGGACGGAACGAACCGGAGGGGCAAGAGCGTTGTCCAGAGACGGACGGGGGTGCCGATGACGCACGCGAGCGACACGACGAGCACGTACGAGGGTGAGCAGGGGGGCGACAGCCGGAACAGCGGCGTCGCCCGGACCGCGGGCGACAGCACCGGCGACACCCAGCCCACCGGCGGCAGCCACACCGCAGGCGACACCCAGCCCACCGGCGGCAGCCAGCGCACCGGCGACACCCAGCCCACCGGCGGCAGCCACACCGCAGGCGTCGCCCAGCCCGCATGCCGCGGTCAGAACGATGGCGGCAGCCAGACCGTAGACCCCAGCCAGCCCACCGGCGGCGGCCACACCACAGACGTCGCCCCGTCCGCGGCCCCCAGCCAGCCCACCGGCGACAGCCAGCCCGCAAGCGGCGCCCAGCCCCCAGACCCTGCCCAGCCCCCAAACCCCGCCCACCCCACAGCTCACCCCCACCCCACAGCTCATCCCCACCCCACAGCTCACCCCCACCCCGCAGACCATCACCCCCACCCCACAACCCACCCCACCCCCCTCCTCACCACCACCGGCCTCCCCTCCTGGCTCGACCCGGTCGTCCGCGCCGCGCAGACCGTTCAGCCGTTGCAGCTGAGCCGCTTCCTGCCCCCGGAGAGCGGTGCCGGACGGCAGTCCGCCGTGCTCGTCCTCTTCGGAGAGGGCGAACGAGGACCCGAGCTGCTCCTGATGGAGCGCGCCGGATCCCTGCGCTCGCACGCAGGGCAGCCCTCCTTCCCCGGCGGCGCGCTCGACCCCGAGGACGGCGACCCGCAGGGCGAGGGCCCCTTGCGCGCCGCCCTGCGCGAGGCCGAGGAGGAGACCGGGCTCGACCCCCGCGGCGTCCAGCTCTTCGCCGAACTGCCCCGCCTCTTCATCCCGGTGAGCGACTTCGTCGTGACGCCCGTGCTCGGCTGGTGGCGCACTCCGACCCCCGTGGGCGTCGTCGATCCGAACGAGACGGCCCGCGTCTTCACGGTGCCCGTGGCCGATCTCACGGACCCGGCGAACCGGGCGATGGCGATCCACCCCAGCGGCCACCACGGCCCCGCTTTCCTCGTCGAGTCCGCTCTGGTCTGGGGTTTCACGGCCGGCGTGATCGATAGAATCCTGCACTTCGCGGGCTGGGAGCGCCCCTGGGACCGCAGTAGGCAGGTCCCGCTCGACTGGCGCGCATGACAAGGTTGCGTGGAATGGCGACCGCGATGCGAGGCGAGGATTGAATCGGTGAACATGCTGGACGTCCTGCTGCTGCTCGCCGCCGTGTGGTTCGCGGTAGTCGGGTACCGCCAGGGCTTCGTGGTCGGCATCCTCTCGGTGACCGGATTCCTCGGCGGCGGTCTCGTCGCCGTCTATCTGCTGCCGATCGTCTGGGACGCCATGACGGACGACGACGCGGCCGAGGTGAGTACGACCGCGGCGGTGGTCGCCGTCGTCATCGTGATCGTCTGCGCGTCGATCGGTCAGGCCTTCACCACTCACCTCGGCAACAAGCTGCGCCGGTACATCACCTGGCAGCCCGCCCGCGCCCTGGACGCCACCGGCGGCGCGCTGGTGAACGTGGTGGCGATGCTCCTCGTCGCCTGGCTGATCGGCTCCGCCCTCGCGGGTACGACGCTGCCGACCCTCGGCAAGGAGGTGCGGAGTTCCAAGATCCTGCTCGGCGTGTCGCGCGCGCTGCCCGGCCAGGCGGACACCTGGTTCGCGGACTTCTCCTCGGTCCTCGCGCAGAACGGCTTTCCGCAGGTCTTCAGCCCGTTCTCGAACGAGCCCATCAAGGAAGTCCAGCCGCCCGACCCCAAGCTCGCCAAGAGCAAGGTCGCCACGACGGCCAAGCGTTCCATCGTGAAGGTCCGCGGTGAGGCGCGCAGCTGCGGCAAGGTCCTCGAAGGCACCGGCTTCGTCTTCGCGGACCGCCGCGTGATGACCAACGCGCACGTGGTGGGCGGCGTGGACGAGCCGACGATCCAGATAGGCGATCAGAACCAGACGTACGACGCGAAGGTCGTCCTCTACGACTGGGAGCGCGACATCGCCGTCCTCGACGTCCCCGCGCTGAAGGCGCCGCCCCTGAAGTTCACGTCGAAGGACGCGACCAGCGGCGTCGGCGCCATCGTGGCGGGCTTCCCCGAGGACGGGCCGTACGACGTCAGGCCCGCACGCGTGCGTGGTCGCATCACGGCCAACGGCCCGGACATCTACCACCGCGGCACCGTGCACCGCGACGTGTACTCGCTCTACGCGACCGTCCGCCAGGGCAACTCCGGCGGCCCGCTGCTCACGCCCGACGGCGAGGTCTACGGCGTGGTGTTCGCGAAGTCCCTCGACGACCCGGACACCGGCTATGCGCTCACGGCCGACGAGGTGCGCGAGGACATCGAGCGGGGCCGCACCGCCAACCAGGAGGTCGACAGCCAGGGCTGCGCGCTCTAGGACTAGGAGCTGCGCGCTCTAGGACTAGGAACGCTCCCCGGCGACCGGGCTGCCCGGAAGAAGGTGGCGGAGCCGGTCGCGCAGGCGGCGGGGTCAGTCGCGCGTATGCCGAAGGCGCGCGGAGACCCAGCGTGCCCTCCGGCGGAGAATGCGGGGGATGCCCATCGCTTGAGGGGGGCCGTGCCGGCCCTGCTCCTGTAGCCCGCCCCTCTCGCTGCTGTTCAGCGCTGTGGCCGAGCGGCGATTGCGTGCTACGTCACTGTAGTCGTGCGTCCAGCCCATACCCCGACGTGTGCCCGTGCCTCATGGTCGGTAACCGCGCCCAGGGGCCCCAATTGGCCTATGCGCGGGGCAATTGGCGTTCGTAGGACAAGTGTTCCCGCGGGTCCTCAGGAAGGCCCGCCCGAACCCTCGCGGATCGGCGTCCGCCACCTCACCGGTCCGGTTCGGGGTCCTTCAGCCAGTTCACCAGCTCGGTCGAGAACGCCACCGGGTCCTCCTCGTGCGGGAAGTGTCCGAGCCCGTCGAACAGCCGCCAGCGGTACGGCGCTTCGACGTACTCGCCGGAGCCCGCCGCGCTCCTCGTCCGCATCACGGGGTCGAGCGATCCGTGCAGATGCAGCGTCGGCACCCGCACGGGGCGCTTCATGCGGCGGTTGAACTGGATGCCGTCGGGCCGCGCCATCGACCGCACCATCCAGCGGTACGGCTCGATCGAGCAGTGCGCCGTCGAGGGGATGCACATGGCCCGGCGGTACGTCTCCACCGCGTCGTCGTCCGGTAGTCCCGGCCCGGACCAGTCGCGTACAAGGCGGCCCACCAAGGCGCCGTCGTCGGCGACCAACTGACGCTCCGGCACCCACGGCCGCTGGAAACCCCATACGTACGACGCCGCCGCGGTCTGCTTGCGGTCCGCCAGCATCGCCGAGCGCCAGCGCCGCGGATGCGGCATCGAGGAGACGGCGAGGCGGCGCACCAGCTTGGGCCGCATCACGGCCGCCGTCCACGCCAGGTACCCGCCGAGGTCGTGCCCGACGAGCGCGGCGTCCGGCTCGCCGAGGGAACGTACGACACCGGTGATGTCGAGCGCGAGGTTGGCCGGGTCGTAGCCGCGGGGGGTGCGGTCGCTGCCGCCCACGCCGCGCAGATCCATCGCGACGGCCCGGAAGCCCGCGTCGGCGAGCGCGACCATCTGGTGCCGCCACGACCACCAGAACTGCGGGAAGCCGTGCAGCAGAAGGACCAGCGGCCCCTCACCCATCTCGGCGATGTGGAACCGCGCACCGTTGGCGGCGACGTCCCGGTGGGTCCAGGGCCCCTCGACGCGTACGACTGAGGCGGGGGATTGGGCCGATGGAGTGGCGGGGTCCGTCATGAGGACGAGCGTGCCACAGTCGCCCCCGTCTCACCGACTCGCACCTCGACGACACTCGCGGGGCTCACCGCGCGGGGATGCGGCTTGACGTTCCCCAGTACGGCAGCCGTCTCCTTGGCCGACGCGGCGACCTTCTGCGGGCCCTTGCCCTTCTTCGCCTTCTTCGCGAAGACGACGCCGATCAGCGCGAGCAGCCCGGCCACCAGCACATTGGCGGCGAAGGACAGCACGAAGCAGATCGCGAGGTTCCAGTCGCTCCAGGTGCGGATGCCGTAGGCGAGCGCGAAGCTCAGCATCGGCAACGAGAAGATGAGGACCGTGCCGGCCGCGGCGAACGCACCACCGCCGATCGCGCCGCGCTTGACGTCCTGGCGGAGCTGGGCCTTGGCCAGGGCGATCTCGTCGTGCACCAGCGCGGACATCTCGCCGGTCGCCGTGGCGACCAGCTGGCCGAGGCTGCGCTCGGCGCCGACGGGGCCGTCGGGTGAGCTCATCGCGTTCTCCCCTTTATCTCTTCTGATCTCTTCTGAGGTATGTCTGCTCAGATCATGCCGGACCGTTGCCGTCCTTGCGTTCCCCGCCCGAGACTTCGGCAAGCCTGCGATGCTCCGCGGCCTTCTTCTCATAGATGGCGGCCATCCGCAGGTGATAGTCGGGCTTGTCCAGTTCGTAGATGTCGGGGATGCCGTCGAGGTCGTCGTCGCGCTCCTCGTCCTCGCACAGCTTGCGGTACTTGGCATTGCGCACCTTCAGCAGGATTCCGGAGATGACCGCCGCGATCAGCGAGCCCATCAGGACGGCCGCCTTGATCTCGTCGGTGAGCAGCGGGTCCTCGGTGAAGGCGAGTTCGCCGATGAGCAGCGAGACGGTGAAGCCGATGCCGGCCAGCGAGGCGACCGCGAACACGTCGGGCCAGGCCAGGTCGTCGTTCAGCTCGGCCTTGGTGAACCGCGCCGCGAGCCACGTGCCGCCGAAGATGCCGACCGCCTTGCCGATCACCAGACCAAGGACCACACCGAGCGTCTCCGGTTTGGTGAACACATCGCCGAGCGCGCCGCCCGAGACAACCACACCGGCGCTGAACAGGGCGAACAGCGGCACGGCTAGGCCCGCGGAGACGGGACGTACGAGATGTTCGATGTGCTCACCGGGGGAGTGCTGCTCGCTCTCGTCCTCCTTGTGGCAGCGCAGCATCAGGCCCATCGCGACGCCCGCGATGGTGGCGTGGATGCCGCTGTTGTACATCAGGCCCCAGATGACCAGGGCCAGCGGCACGTAGATGTACCAGCCGCGCACCCGCTTCCTGAGCAGCAGCCAGAAGACGGCGAGGCCGACGACGGCGCCGCCGAGCGCCGCGAAGTTGAGGTCGCTGGTGAAGAAGACCGCGATGATCAGGATCGCGAAGAGGTCGTCGACGACGGCGAGGGTGAGCAGGAAGGCGCGCAGCGCGGACGGCAGCGAGGTGCCGATGACCGCGAGGACGGCGAGGGCGAAGGCGATGTCGGTCGCGGTCGGGACGGCCCAGCCGTCCGGCGAGCCGCCGCCCGCGAGGTTGGTCAGGAAGTACACGAACGCAGGTACGGCCATGCCGCAGAGCGCCGCGACGACGGGGAGCGCGGCGGCCTTGGGGTCGCGCAGATCGCCGGCGACCAGTTCGCGCTTGAGTTCGATGCCCGCCACGAAGAAGAAGACGGCGAGCAGCCCGTCGGCCGCCCAGTGCTGGACGGAGAGGTTGAGCCCGAGCGAGCCGGGCCCCAAGTGGAAGCCGCGGACGGATTCGTACGAGCCGCCGGCCGTGTTGGACCAGATCAGCGCGGCGACCGCGGCGGCGAGCAGCAGCACTCCACCGACGGTCTCGGTGCGCAGCGCCTCCGCGACGAAGTTCCGCTCGGGGAGAGAGAGCCTTCCGAGGACCTTGCGGTTGTCGGTGGGGGCGGGCGCGGTCACGAGAATCGACCTCCGGTCGGGTGGGCAGGACGGAGCACATGCCGACCAGACTTCCCGGCGCACCTAGATTCTTCTCGTCGCGTCGTCTTGTTGCGTTACTGACGCGATTCTTAGCCTACCTAACGTACGCCCGGACGTATCCGGTGATCTTCACCTTAAGCACAAGGGGGCCGCCCGGCGCGCTGCCGGACGGCCCCCTTGTGCTTACGCGAACCGTTGGTTTCCCGGGGCTCAGTCCTCGCTCGGAGCGGCCGGGAGCCTCGTCTGAATGAGGTCCATCACGGACGAATCGGTGAGCGTGGTGACGTCTCCGAGCTCGCGGTTCTCCGCGACGTCCCGCAGCAGCCGCCGCATGATCTTGCCGGACCGGGTCTTCGGCAGCTCGGCCACCGGCAGGACCCGCTTCGGCTTGGCGATCGGCCCGAGGGTGGCGCCCACGTGGTTGCGCAGGTCCGCCACGAGCCCCTCGTCGTCGGCGTCGGCCGTGCCCCGCAGGATCACGAATGCCACGATGGCCTGGCCCGTCGTCTCGTCCGCCGCGCCCACGACGGCCGCCTCGGCGACCGCCGGGTGCGAGACGAGGGCGGACTCGACCTCGGTGGTGGAGATGTTGTGCCCGGAGACGAGCATCACGTCGTCGACGCGGCCGAGCAGCCAGATGTCGCCGTCGTCGTCCTTCTTGGCGCCGTCACCCGCGAAGTACCTGCCCTCGAAACGCGACCAGTACGTGTCGATGAACCGCTGGTCGTCGCCCCAGATGGTGCGCAGCATCGACGGCCACGGCTCGGTCAGGACGAGATAGCCGCCACCGCCGTCCGGCACCTCGTTCGCCTCGTCGTCGACGACGGTGGCACAGATGCCCGGCAGGGCGCGCTGGGCGCTGCCCGGCTTGGTCTCGGTCACGCCCGGCAGCGGGGAGATCATCATCGCGCCGGTCTCGGTCTGCCACCAGGTGTCCACGATCGGGCAGGCGTCGCCGCCGATGTTCTTCCGGTACCACATCCAGGCCTCGGGGTTGATCGGCTCGCCGACCGATCCGAGCACCCGCAGGCTGCTGAGGTCGAACTTCGCGGGGATGTCGTCGCCCCACTTCATGAACGTCCGGATCGCCGTCGGCGCGGTGTAGAGGATCGTCACCTTGTACTTCTGGACGATCTCCCAGAAACGGCCCTGGTGCGGGGTGTCGGGGGTGCCCTCGTACATCACCTGCGTCGCGCCGTTCGCCAGCGGCCCGTACGTGATGTACGAGTGGCCGGTGACCCAGCCGATGTCGGCCGTGCACCAGTAGACGTCGGTCTCGGGCTTCAGGTCGAAGACGGCGTGGTGGGTGTAGGCCGCCTGGGTGAGGTAGCCGCCGGAGGTGTGCAGGATGCCCTTCGGCTTACCCGTGGTGCCCGAGGTGTAGAGGATGAAGAGCGGGTGCTCCGCGTCGAAGGCCTCGGGGGTGTGCTCCGCGGACTGCTTCTGCGTGATCTCGTGCCACCACACGTCGCGGCCCTCGGTCCACGCCACGTCCTGGCCGGTGCGGCGCACCACGAGGACGCTGCTCACACCGTCGACGCGGCCCACGGCCTCGTCCACGGCCGGCTTGAGCGCGGAGGGCTTGCCGCGGCGGTAACCGCCGTCCGACGTGATGACGACCTTGGCGTCGGCGTCCTCGATGCGCTTGGCGATGGCGTCCGCGGAGAAGCCGCCGAAGACCACCGAGTGCGCGGCGCCGATACGGGCGCAGGCCAGCATCGCGATGACCGCCTCGGGGATCATCGGCAGGTAGACGGCGACACGGTCGCCCTTGGTGACGCCGAGCTCGGTCAGGGCGTTGGCGGCCCGGCTGACCTCGTCCTTGAGCTCGGCGTAGGTGATGGCCCGGCTGTCACCGGGCTCGCCCTCGAAGTGGATCGCGACGCGATCGCCGTTGCCCGCCTCCACGTGGCGGTCGACGCAGTTGTACGCGACGTTGAGCTTGCCGTCGGCGAACCACTTGGCGAACGGCGGATTCGACCAGTCCAGCGTCTCGGTCGGCTCCGTGGCCCAGGTCAGTCGGCGCGCCTGCTCGGCCCAGAAACCGAGCCGGTCGGCCTTGGCCCGCTCGTACGCCTCCGCGGTGACGTTGGCGGCGGCCGCGAGCTCCGCCGGCGGCGCGAAGCGACGCTCCTCCTTCAACATGTTGGCGATGGACGGACGTTCGCTCATGTGCAAGCTCCCAACATGCGGCATCACACCGGGCCCGGCGTGGTTTAGACCAATATCGTGACCGGTCGGATTCTTTAGGTCGCGTGGGGAGTTGGTCAACCCCCTCCCGATCCTGGCACTCGGCTCCCGGTAAAGACAGGGGTGCCCGGTGTGTCACGAAGACAGGCGTTGTAGGCCAGCGTCGCACCAGCCGGTTCGTGGGCTTCTACCGGGGCGATACCGGGGCGACACCGGGGTGGGAGTGCCGAAATGTCGGCTGTTGGGTGCCGGAATACTGGCTGTCGGGGGGAACCCTGACCCGGGTCCCCCCTTCTCCGGGTCGCTTCAAGGGGACGCTGCCGCACGCTCCCCAGGCACGACGCGGGACGTACCGCGACCAGGAGCACCCAGCCCCGGAAGGGAAGGACGCCGCTACGCCTTGACCCGCGCGGTCGGCGCCACCTGATCGAACACCTCGTCGGCCACCCGCTCGGACCCCGCGCCTTCCGTCAGCAGGTAGGCCTGTGCCTCTCCGACGTGGAAGTACATGCCGTGCAGCTCGAGATCACCTTCCGCGAGGCGGCGCGCCACCGCTTCGTGCGCCTTGAGGTGCTCCAGTTGCTGCACCACATTGGTGAGGCAGAGCTGCTCGACCGAGTCGGCGGGCGCGCGCCCGCCGAGACGCGCCCACGCCTTGCCCTGCGTGCTCATGCGCTCCAGGCTCGGCAGCCCGTGCCGGAGCCACCGCTTCAGCGGTGTCTGCGCACCACCGGGCGGGGTATTGAGCAGCGCCTGCATGGCCCCGCACCCGGAGTGGCCGCACACGGTGATGGACCGCACCTTGAGCACGTCGACCGCGTACTCGATCGCGGCGCCCACCGAGTCGTCCCCGCTCTCGGCGCCCGGCAGCGGCACCAGATTGCCCACATTGCGTACGACGAAGAGGTCACCGGGACCGCTCGAAGTGATCATCGAGGTGACGACCCGGGAGTCCGCGCAGGTCAGAAAGAGCTGCGCGGGCTGCTGGCCCTCACGCGCGAGCCTGGCGAGCTCCCCGCGCACATGCGGCGCCGTGTTCCGCTGGAACGCGCTGATCCCACTCTCCAGTTGATGCCCACTGGGCCGCCCGGGCCGCGCCGTCTCCTGCGGCCGGTCGCAGTGGTGGTTGCGCCACGGGGTCCAGGGCCTGCAGCAGGAGTGCGTTGCGCCGGCGGGCTCGGCGATACGGGCCCCGGAGCGGCCGGTGATCTCGACGCTGCCGCCGTGCGCGGCATGCGCGTCCTGCCAGCACTGCAGTGATTCGTACGCGGCATGGTCCATGAAGGAGCCGTCCAGCTCCACGATCACCTGTGCGTCATGCGGGACGAGGTGCAGCGCCCGGCTGAGCCGCGGCACCGCGAGGAAGGTCAACTGGCCGCGTACGCGCACGTGGTGGACGCCGTCCGTCTCGCAGTGGGTGATCCGGGTGCGGGCGAGCCGGTGCAGCGAGACGGCCACGGCCACGGCGACGCCGAGCGCCACGCCTTCGAGGACGCCGAAGAGGATGACGCCGAGGGTGGTGGCGGCGTAGACGGGGATCTCGCGGTGGCGGGTGATGGTGCGGATGTGGTTGAGGCTGACCATCTTGATGCCGACGGCCATGACGAGGGAGGCGAGGGCCGCGAGCGGGATCAGCTCCAGGACGGGGACCAGGAGCAGCGCGGCCACTACTACCCAAACGCCGTGCAGCATCGTGGAGTTCCTGCTGACGGCGCCTGCGCGCACATTGGCCATGCTGCGCACGGCGACACCGGCGACGGGCAGCCCGCCGAGCGTGCCGGAGACGATGTTGGCCGCGCCCTGGCCGAGCAGTTCGCGGTCGAGGTCGGAGCGGCGCACGCCGGGGTGCAGGTCGTGCTGGCTCGCGACGACCTTGTCGACGGCGATGGCGCCGAGCAGCGACTGCACGCTGCACACCAGGGTGGTGGTGAGCACGGCGGCGATGATGCCGAGCACGGGCCCTTCCGGCAGCCCGGCCAGCGCGTGACTGCGCCAGGACGGCAGGTCGACCCTGTCGACCTCGAGTCGGCCGGCCGAGGCGACGGCCGTCGCGGCGGCGACGGAGATGAGGGCCGCGGGCAGGACTTTGGCCAGACGTCCCGCGCGCCCGGGGATCCGTGGCCAGAGGAGCAGGATCGCCAGGGTGAGCACGCTGATCGTCAGGGCGGCCGGATGAAGGTCGGCCAACTGGGCGGGCAACGCGCGGGCGTTGTCGAGGACGGAGCTCTGCGGGGTGCCGCCGAGCACGATGTGGAGCTGGGCCACCGCGATCGTGACGCCGATGCCGGCCAGCATGCCGTGGACGACGGCGGGGCTGACGGCGAGCGCGGTGCGGGCCACGCGCAGGCAGCCGAGGCCGAGTTGGGCGAATCCGGCGAGGACCGTGATGGCGCAGGTGGTCCGCCAGCCGTACTGCTGGATGAGGTCGGCGGTGACGACGGTCAGACCGGCGGCGGGGCCGCTGACCTGGAGCGGCGATCCGCCGAGCAGTCCGACGAGGATGCCGCCGACGGCAGCGGCCACGAGGCCTGCCTGGAGCGGTGCCCCGGTCGCGAGGGCGATGCCGAGGGACAACGGCAGGGCGATCAGGAAGACGGCGACCGACGCGGAGAGGTCGGCGCCCGCGATGCGGAACCGCTTGCCGGGCGGCGGGGCGTGGGGCTTGTTGGCGCGGGGTGTGTGGGTCGAGTCGGTGGCGCGAGTGGGGACGCAAGCAGACATGTTTCCCGTCTCCTCCGGGGCGGCGCGGTCGCGGGACAAGGGGTCCTCCGGAGGTCTCCGAAGGGCGGGTCGCGGCCGTGGGTCACGGCGTGCAGCGGCGGGATCTCTCAACTCTCGGTAAATGGATCGTAATGCAGAGTAAAGGCTCTGAATAGCTTTTCGGGGCATTTAGCCTACTTGGCCACCCAAAAGAGTGAATAAGAATTTTAATCGGCTTGTCGTATTAGAACAATTAAGACCCCGTGCGAAGTTCGGACTGTTCTGTCCCGACTTGCACGGAAGAAGGTGGGCGGAAGATGGCCGCCACCCGAAGAACCACCGCGAGCCTCACCGCCCTCGTGGCGTGCGTGGCGGCACTGGCCGGCTGCGCCGACAGCGGCACCGGAGCCAAGAAAGGCGCCCACGGCGCGAAGAAGCCGGCCGGAGCCCCGGCCCCCAAGAACGCCGTCCGCCTGATCGGCGACGGCTCCACGTCCTTCACCGGGAAGCAACCGCACCTGCCCCGGCCCGTCCGCCTGAAACCGGGCCAGAAACCACCGCAGTTCGTGGTCTTCTCCTGGGACGGGGCCGGCGAGGACAGCCAGAAGCTCTTCTCCCACTTCCGCAAGGTCGCCGAGCGGAACAACGCGAAGATGACGTACTTCCTCAGTGGCGTCTACATGCTCCCGGAGGGCAAGCGGAAGCTCTACAAACCACCCCAGCACCTGACGGGCAGCTCGGACATCGGCTTCAACGACCGCAAGGGGATCAGGGACACCGTGGAGCAGCTCCGCGGCGCCTGGCTCGAGGGCAATGAAGTCGGCACACACTTCAACGGCCACTTCTGCGGCGCGGGCCGCGGCGTCGGGGAGTGGTCCGTCGAGGACTGGAAGAGCGAGATCAGGCAGGCCAAGTCCTTCGTCAAGGGCTGGAAGACGAACGCCGGCCTCAAGAAGGCGCAGCCGCTGCCGTTCGACTACGACAAGGAGCTGATCGGCGCGCGCACCCCCTGCCTCGAAGGTCAGAAGAACTTCATGCGGGCCGCCCGGGAGCTGGGCTTCCGCTACGACACCAGTGGCGTGAACGACCAGGTCTGGCCCAAGAAGAAGGAGGGGCTGTGGGACCTGTCGATGCAGCTCGTCCCGGTCCCCGGGCGCAAGTTCGAGACGCTGACCATGGACTACAACTTCATGGTCAACCAGTCCGGTTCGACATCGCAGGGCGACCCCTCCCAGCACGAGTACTGGGGCGACCAGATGCGTGACGGTCTGCTTGAGGGCTTCGACCGCGCCTACAAGGGCAACAGGGCGCCGCTGATCATCGGCAACCACTTCGAGTCCTGGAACGGCGGCACGTACATGCGAGCCGTCGAGGAGACCGTCGAGCGGGTGTGCAACAAGCGCGAGGTGCGCTGCGTCTCCTTCCGCCAACTCGCGGACTGGCTCGACGCCCAGGACCCGAAGACGCTGGCGAAACTGTCCGGGCTCCCGGTCGGCAAGGTGCCGAAGGAGGGCTGGGCGAGGTTCCTCTCCGCCCAGCCCGCACCGGCCCCGAAGGGTGTCCCCGGCGCTCCGGCGGTCAAGCACCACCAGTAGTGCTTCGCGGCGGCTCGTTCAGGCCGTGGCGGTCATGCGCTCGCGCAGCACGAAGTCGGGGTCGACCTGGGCAGCCAGGTCGACCCCCGTGCGTTCGTTGCCCCAGCTCTGTGCGTTCTTCAGGTGGAAGTGGACCATCTGGCGGGTGTACCGCTCCCAGTCCCGTCGCTCGTACGAGGCGTCGACGGCGTCCTGGAGTGCCCGCAGGGAGCGGCGGTTGTCCTCCTCCAGGAGTTCGAAGCGCGGAGGGTGCCCCTTCTCCATGGCGCGCACCCAGTCCGAGTGCCCGACCGTCACGAGCAGATCCTCGCCGACCTGCTCGCGCAGGAAGTCGATGTCGTCCTGGCCCTGCACCTTGTTGCCGACGACTGCCAGGCTGACGCCGAAGTCCCGTGCGTACTCCTTGTACTGGCGGTAGACGGAGACTCCCTTCTTCGTCGGCTCGGCCACCAGGAACGTCATGTCGAAGCGGGTGAACATGCCGGAGGCGAAGGAGTCCGAACCCGCGGTCATGTCCACGACCGCGTACTCGTCGCGGCCGTCGACGAGGTGGTTCAGGCAGAGCTCCACCGCTCCCGTCTTGGAGTGGTAGCAGGCGACACCGAGGTCGGCTTCGGTGAACGGCCCGGTGACCATCAAACGCACAGTGGCGTCGTCCAGTTCCACGGGCCGCGCGCAGGCGTCGTACACGGGGTTGTCCTCGCGCACCCGCAGCAGCCGGGAGCCGTCACCGGGCGGTGTCGTCTTGATCATCGTGTCGGCGGAGGCGATCCGCGCGTTGGAGCCCCTCAGGTACTCCTTGATCAGGGGCAGGCGGGCACCCAGGGCGGGCAGCTCGGCGGCCTCCGCCTCGTCGAGACCCAGGGCGGGGCCCAAGTGCTGGTTGATGTCGGCGTCCACCGCGATGACGGGCGCGCCGGTGGCGGCGAGATGGCGGATGAAGAGCGAGGACAGCGTGGTCTTCCCGCTGCCGCCCTTCCCCACGAAAGCGATTTTCATAACCACGAAGAGTAGCCGCATGTGTACGCCGGGTGCTGGATCCGCGTGAAGAAGACCACTCCTTCGTGGAGTGGGGCCCTGGAGTACGTAGGGTCGTACTCATGAGTACGACAGCTGATCCCTCCCCGAGCCCCCAGCCCGGCCCGAGCGGCGAAGACCCCCTTGCGGCCCTCGGGAACCTCCCCGGTGTGGCCGATTCCGTGGGCTCCGTGCGCAAGGCCGTGGACCGGGTCTACGGGCACCGGATCATGCGCCGCCGCAGCAACGCGATCACCTCCGAGGCGGCACTGCGCGGAGCTCGCGGCTCCGCGGCGCTCTCCGGTGCCGACTGGGCGCTCGAAGAGGTGCGTCGGCGCAGTGACTTCAGCGGCGGCGGTGAGGCCGGCACGGTCGGCGCGGCTCTGCGGCTGACCGCCGAGGCCGGTCAACTCCTGTCCATCTGGCGCCAGTCGCCGCTGCGGGTCCTGGCGCGTCTGCATCTGGTCGCCGCGGCCGACTCCACCGAGAAGGCGGGCCGGCCGCGACTGGCGGGCGAGCCCGTCGACGAACCGCTGGTCGAGCTGCCCCTGCCGGACGCGGACGAGGTGGCGGGCCGCCTGGAGGGACTCTCTCGGCTGATCATCGCGGGCAGCGCGGCGCCGGCCCTGGTGACGGCGGCCGTGGTCCACGGTGAGCTGCTCAGCCTGCGTCCCTTCGGCTCGCACAACGGCCTGGTCGCGCGGGCCGCCGAACGCATCGTCCTGGTGGGCAGCGGCCTCGATCCGAAGTCGGTCTGCCCGGCGGAGGCGGGGTACGCGGAGCTGGGCCGGGCGGCGTACGTGGCGGCCCTCGACAGCTATGCGTCAGGCCGCCCTGAAGGTATGGCGGCCTGGATCTCCCACTGCGGCAAGGCGGTGGAGCTGGGCGTCAGGGAGTCGACGGCGGTCTGCGAGGCACTGCAGCGCGGGGCGGCGTAGGGCGTCGGCGACGGCGCGTGGCAGGAGACCCTGCGCGGGGAACCGAGGGGGCCGTGAAAAGGGTTGCGGCGGTACGGAATCCGTACCGCCGCTGGCATGTCCACCGGGTTACCAAGCGTCCTCGAAGTGTTGCCCATCAGGTCGGGACGTTGCCCGTCACCTGGTGCGGCTGGCCCGTAATCGACGGGTCGACGTCGCGTGGGTGCTCGGCGTTCATGCTTCGGTCCGTGGGGCCTTACTGCGTTTAAAGGTGATCCTCTCGGATGTCCTTGGTCTCGCGGGCCGTTGACTCCTTTGTACTCCAGTCCTGGGGTAAGCGGAAGTCCTGGCCGCACTTCTTTACTTTTAGGTTCAAACAGGTGTGAATCGGGCGCCGCTTCGGCGTGCGGTTTCGGCCGGACGGCGGCGTCGTTCAGCCGCTGGCCGCGCGGCGCCGGCCTGCGAACCAGACGAGGCCTGCCGTGGCCGCCGCCGCCCCGACCGCGGCTGCCGCTACGACGGCCGGGCGGGGCGGTGCGGGAAGGCGCTGTTTCAGGCGGACCGGGCGGTGGAAGTCGAGGATGGGCCACCCGCGCGCGAGGGCCTCGCGGCGCAGGGCGCGGTCGGGATTGACCGCGAAGGGATGGCCGACCGACTGCAGCATCGGCAGATCGGTCGCCGAGTCGCTGTAGGCGTAGCAGCGGTCCAGGTCGTACCCCTCCGACCGCGCGAGCTCCTTGATCGCCACCGCCTTGGTGGGCCCGTACGCGTAGTACTCCACCTCGCCCGTGAAGCATCCGTCGTCCCCGACCACCATGCGGGTCGCCACCACCCGGTCCGCGCCGAGGAGTTCACCGACCGGCTCGACGACTTCGGCGCCCGAAGTGGAGACGATGACGACGTCGCGGCCCGCGGTGTGGTGTTCCTCGATGAGGGACGCGGCCTCGTCGTAGATGATCGGGTCGATCAGGTCGTGCAGGGTCTCGGCGACGATTTCCTTGACCTGCTCGACGTTCCACCCCCGGCACAGTGCGGACAGGTACTCGCGCATCCGCTCCATCTGGTCGTGGTCGGCGCCGCCCGCGAGGAAGACGAACTGCGCGTACGCGGTGCGCAACACCGCTCGGCGGTTGATCAGGCCACCTTGGTAGAACGACTTGCTGAAGGTGAGTGTGCTCGACTTCGCAATGACCGTCTTGTCCAGGTCAAAGAACGCGGCGGTCCGAGGCAAGGAGTGGTTTTCCACGATGCCGAGCATAGGCGCCCACCATTCGGCGTAAGCTGAGGCGCGTGGGTTTGCCTGAGAAGGCTCTCGGGTACACCATGGAAGTCACGGATCGTTCGCGACCGTGCTAACCCGGTCTGGCTCCTCCCCCCCCGAGTCGGACCGTGGGGACGACCCCCGCTCTCCCCCCCGGCGGGGGTCGTCGCATGTCCGGATGGGTTTTTGAACCCTCCGCTGATCCTCTTCCAGCTCTTGAGCGGTCCTCATCGCTCTCTCGACCTGCCCTCCAGCTGCGCGGCTTCCGTCACTCTCTGTAGTTGTAGCGCTGCTCTGTGGAAGTCGCCACGAAGGCGGACTGATGTCACTGGTATGGGTGACGGGGATATTCACAGGCACCGCGTTCTCCACAGTTATTGACCAAGATCCACACCATTTTCGGCAGCGCCGCACGCTGATTCCGCTCGTTCCGCTCGCGAAGTTCATGGCCGGATTGCTTTGTCCGGCTCTTCGCCGATGCGTGACGCGGCATTCACAAGTGTCTTGCGGTGTGAAGGGGGATGAAGATCATGGGTGGAGTCATTTCGCGTGACGGGACCACGACGGCCGACGGACGGCAGGGCGGGCCGCTGATCGTCACGGAGGACGTGGAACTGCTGGACGACCTGCTGCGGCTGTGCGCGGCGGCCGGGGCGCTGCCCGAGGTGCACCACGGCGGGCCGTCGCACAGGCAGGGCTGGGACGCGGCCCCGCTCGTCCTGGTCGGGGACGACGCGGCCGACCGGGTGCGCGGAGCGGCGCGACGGAGCGGAGTCGTGCTGGTCGGGCGGGACCAGGACGACCCCGGCGTCTGGCGGCGGGCCGTGGAGATCGGCGCCGACCATGTGCTGCTCCTGCCCGACGGGGAGCAGTGGCTCGTGGACCGCATCGCCGACGTGGTCGAGGGCGTGGGCCGGCCCGCGCTCACCATCGGCGTCATCGGCGGCCGCGGCGGCGCCGGGGCCTCCACGCTGGCCTGCGCCCTGGCCGTCACGGCGGCACGGTCCGGGCGGCGCACGATGCTCGTCGACGGGGACCCGTTGGGCGGCGGCCTCGACGTACTCCTGGGCGGCGAGGGCGCCGACGGACTGCGATGGCCGGCGTTCGCCGCCTCGCGGGGCAGGGTCGGCGGCAGCGCGCTGGAGGAATCACTGCCCGAGCTGCATGCGCTGCGGGTCCTCAGCTGGGACCGGGGAGAGGCGGTCACTGTCGCCCCGGAGGCCGTGCGTGCGGTCGTCTCGGCGGCCCGCAGGCGCGGGGGCGTGGTGATCGTCGACCTGCCCCGCCGGGTGGACGAGGCGGTCGCCGAGGCGCTCGCACAGGTCGACCTCGGCCTCCTGGTGGTGCCCGCCGAACTGCGCGCGGTGGCCGGGGCGCGGCGGGTGGCCTCAGCGGCGGGCATGGTCCTGCGGGACCTGCGGGTGCTCGTCTCCCACGGCGCGGGGCCAGGGGAAGCCGGTGGTCTCGACCCCGAGGAGGTCGCGCGCCTGCTCGGCCTGCCGCTGGCGGGCGAAGTGCCCTGGGAGGCGAGCCTGGCCTCGGCGCAGGCGGCGGGGACGCCACCGGGAGGTCCGGCGCGGGGACCACTGGCGCGGTTCTGTACGTCCTTCTGGGACCGGCTGCCGGTCGACACCGCGGGAGTGGGCGTATGAGCGCGGTGGTCGGGACCCGGATGCTGGACGGCGTCAGGCAGTGGCTCGCGGAGAACGGCACGGAGCCGACGCCGGCCAGGGTCGCCGAAGCGCTGCGCGCCCAGGGCCGGGTGCTCGGCGACGCGGAGATCCTCGGGGCGGCCGACCAACTGCGCTCGGAGCTGGTCGGCGCGGGCCCCTTGGAGCCGCTGCTCGCGGACGCCTCGGTCACCGACGTCCTCGTCTGCGCGCCCGACCGGGTGTGGGTGGACCGGGGCGGAGGCCTTGAGCTGACGGGCGTGACGTTCCGGGACGCGGCCGCGGTGCGGCGTCTGGCACAGCGCCTCGCGGCCGTGGCGGGACGACGTCTCGACGACGCGAGGCCGTGGGTGGACGCCCGCCTCCCGGACGGCACCCGGCTGCACGCGGTGCTGCCACCGGTGGCCGTGGGCTCGACCTGCCTCTCCCTGCGGGTGGTGCGGCCCAGAGCCTTCACCCTCGCGGAACTGGTCGACGCGGGGACGGTGCCGCCCGGCGGCGACCGCTTCCTGCGGGCCTTGCTCGACGCCCGGCTGTCCTTCCTGATCAGCGGGGGCACCGGCAGTGGCAAGACGACCTTGCTGAGCGCGCTGCTCGGCCTTGTCGGCCCCAAGGAGCGCATCGTCCTCGCCGAGGACTCGGCGGAGCTGAGGCCCGGGCACCCCCACGTGGTCCGCCTGGAGTCCAGGCCCGCGAACCAGGAAGGGGCAGGCCTCGTCGGTCTGGACGACCTCGTGCGGCAGGCGCTGCGGATGCGACCCGACCGGCTGGTCGTCGGTGAGGTGCGGGGCGCCGAGGTGGTCCATCTGCTGGCCGCGCTGAACACCGGACACGAGGGAGGTTGCGGCACGGTCCACGCCAACGCCGCGGCGGACGTACCGGCCCGGCTGGAGGCCCTGGGGACTGCCGCGGGACTCGACCGGGCAGCCCTGCACAGCCAGTTGGCGGCGGCCCTGTCCGTGGTGATCCATCTCGTACGGGACAGGGCGGGCCGCCGCCGCATCGCCGAGGTGCATGTCCTGGAGCGGACCGAATCCGGCTTGGTGGTGACCGTGCCGGCGCTGCGGTGGGGGGACTCCGCCTTCACGCGGGAGCGGGGATGGAAACGACTGAACTCCCTGCTCGCTGAAGGAGCCTGGAGCGACGCCCTGTGAACGCCTCGATGTGGGCGGCGGCACTGTGCGCGGGGAGCGCGGCCTGGCTCCTTGGCCGACGGAACCAGGAGGCCCGGCGGCTGCGATCGCTGTTCGGCCCCGCCGCGCCGCAGACGACCCGGACTCCGCCCTGGCGCCGGATGCAGGCAATGGCCCTGACGCGCCCCGAATGGTGGTGCCTGGCGGCCGGAGCGGCGGTCGCACTCCTGGCGGAGTCCGTGGTGCCGCTGGTTGTCGGTGCGGCCGGGGTGCCGTTGGCGGCGCGTGTGCGACGGGCCCGGGACGCACGCATGGACCGGGAGCGGCGCGGCGACGCGGTGATCGGGCTGTGCGGAGCGCTCGCAGGCGAGGTGCGGGCAGGACGGCAGCCCGGAGAGGCGCTGCGGCGGGCACTCGGCGAAGCCGACGCGGGCGTCGGTGGGACCCGGAGCGCGGTGCTGGCGGCGGCGCGGTTCGGCGGGGACGTGCCGGGGGCGCTGCGAGAAGCCGCCCGGGAGCCCGGCGCCGAAGGACTGCTCGGACTCGCGGCCTGCTGGCGGGTGGCGGTGGACCGGGGAGCGGGGCTCGCCGCGGGTCTGGAACGCCTGGAGGGAGCACTTCGCGCGGAGCGCGACCAGCGAGCCGATTTGCGGGCCCAGTTGGCGGGGGCCCGGTCGACCGCCGTGATGCTCGCGGGGCTGCCCGTCCTGGGCCTGCTGATGGGCAGCGCGCTGGGGGCTCAGCCACTACGGGTGCTGTTTCACACGGGCCCGGGGCTGGCGTGTCTCACGGCGGGGGGAGTGCTGGAGGCCATCGGTACTTGGTGGGCGCTGCGGATCGTACGAGGGGCGGAGAAGTGATGGACGTTGTCCACAGGCTGGGGGTAGTCGTGTGGGATACCGCGGCCGTGCTCTGGCTGGTGCTGACGGCGCTGGCCGCGCGACGGGAGCGGACGGCGCGACGCCGCGCAGGACGAGCGCTGTACGTGGAACGGCCGCCCACACGCCGCCGCACACCGAGCCCGGCACCGGACCTGGTCCGTCGGACCAGGGCACGAGAGTGGTTGCTGATGGCAGGCACGGCGAGCGCTGCCTACGCCCTGGTCGGCGGGGTCCCGGGCCTCTTGACCGGAGCTGCGGTGGGCTACGGCACATGGCGCCGCAACCAACGGTCCCGTGCGTCCCCACTCGATCCGGACGACGAAAACGCGAAAGCGGAGGCAGCCCGTCAACTCCCGCTGGCCGCTGACCTTCTCGCGGCCTGCGTGGCTGCGGGGGCGAGTCCGGTAGCGGCGGCCCACGCGGTCGGTGAGTCGCTGCGGGGCCCGATCGGCACACGGCTGGCGTGCGGAGCGGCGGAGATGCGGCTGGGCGGAGAACCGTCCGACGCCTGGCGCCAGTTGGCCGCGATACCGGACGCCGCCCCTCTGGCCCGACTTCTGGAACGGTCCGGCGAAACCGGAGCACCGGCAGCCGCCCCGGTGGCCCGCCTGGCAGCGGATGCCAGGGCGCAGCGGAGCCGGACAGCGACGGCAGGCGCACGCAGGGCGGCGGTCCTGATGACGGCGCCGGTGGGCCTGTGCTTCTTGCCGGCGTTCGTCGCGGTCGGGGTGCTGCCGGTGGTGATCGGGATGGCGGAGGGCTTGTTGAGAGCGGGCTGAACGAGGACGGCACTGAAGCGAACGCCGAGGGGCCCCTGACTGACCCCCGGAACCGAGAGCCGAGAGCCGAGAGCCGAGAACCGAGAGCCGAGAACTGACAACCGAGAACTGACAACCGAGCACTGAGAACAACTGCCGGGCTTTACAGGGAGGTCGAAATGTGGGGGAAGACGATGCGGGAAATGGTGGCGCGAGGGCGAACGGCGCATCGGGGCCGGTGGCGGACCTGGTGGACCGGCTCGCCGGGCAGGGACGCAGGAATGGTCACGTCCGAGTACGCGATGGGCTTGATCGCGGCGGTGGGCTTCGCCGGCCTGCTCTACAAGGTGGTGACGAGCGGGCAGGTCAGGGCGGCGCTCCAGGCGGTCGTGGAGAAGGCGCTCGATGTCCCGTTCTGAGGCGGGACGGGGCCGATGGAGCGACCGGTACTGGCGCCCCCGCTCGGACCGTGGGTTCGTCACGGTGGAGGCGGCCGTGGTGCTGCCGACGCTGGTGCTGTTCACCATGGCGCTGATCTGGACGTTGCTGGTGGTCTCCGCGCAGATCCAGTGCGTGGACGCGGCCCGGGCCGGGGCTCGGGCCGCGGCCCGCCAGGATCCAAAGGGCACGGCCGTGGCGGCGGCACGGCAGGCGGCGCCGCGCGGGGCGAGCGTCTCCGTGCGGCGCGACGGCGACCTGGTCCGGGTCGAGGTGGCGGCGGACACGCCGGGCCCGGCGGTGCTGGGTCTGGGGCTGCGGCTGCGGTCCGAGGCGGTCGCGTTGGCGGAGGAGACGGTGGGAGTGGACGTATGAGGGCGGGGAAGTGGCGCGGAGCGGGCCGGGACCGCGGGGCCGCCACCGTGTGGGTGGTCGTGGTGATGGCCGTGCTGGGCGTGGTCTGTGGCGCGGTGCTCGCGATGGCGCAGGCCGTCACGGCCCGGCACCGGGCGGGCGGCGCGGCGGACCTGGCGGCGCTGGCCGCGGCGGACCGATGGGCGGCGGGTTCCGCGGACGCGTGTGAGGGAGCGGCACGGGTGGCTGAGGCTCAGGGGGCGCGGATCGTGCGGTGCGCCCTGCACGGCGAGATTTCCGAGGTCACGGCTTCCTCCTCGGCCGGCCCCTTCTCGGTCACGGCCAGATCCCGGGCGGGCCCGGGAGGCCCACTCCCCCCACCCACCCGTGCCACGCCGACGCGAGCCCTGAACCTCCCACAACAGGAGCCCAACCCCAACCGAAGCCGCACACGACCACCCACGGCGCCCGTCCTACGTCTCCGAATCCCTGAGCAACACCGAAAGAAGCCGAACCGCTCCCCGCTTGTGCAGCGGATCGTTGCCGTTGCCGCACTTGGGGGACTGGATGCACGAGGGGCAGCCCGCCTCGCACTCGCAGGAGGCGATCGCCTGCCGGGTGGCCGTCAGCCACTCCCGCGCCGTGTGGAAGGCCCGTTCGGCGAAGCCCGCCCCGCCGGGGTGGCCGTCGTACACGAAGACCGTGGGAAGGAGCGTGTCCGGATGCAGCGGCACGGAGACGCCGCCGATGTCCCACCGGTCGCACGTGGCGAACAACGGCAGCATCCCGATGGAGGCGTGCTCGGCGGCGTGCAGCGCACCGCCGAGGATCTCGGGATTGATGCGGGCGGCGTCCAGTTGGTCCTCGGTGACCGTCCACCACACGGCCCGCGTACGGAGCGTACGAGGAGGGAGATCGAGCTTGGTCTCGCCGAGCACTTCGCCCGTGATCAGTTTGCGACGCAGGAAGGAGACGACTTGGTTGGTGACTTCGACGGAGCCGTAGCAGAGGCGTCCCGCGCCCCAGGGCACCTCGGTGTCCGTCTCCAGGATGGAGATCGCCGTGGTGTCGCGCGCGGTGGTGGAGTAGGGCGGTACGGCCTCCTCCACCAGGGCCACCGAGTCCTCCAGGTCGAGGCGGCGCACGAGATACGTGAGCCCCTGATGGAGGTGGACGGCGCCTTCGTGGACGGTGGTGTGGGCGGCGGACGCGTCGACCGTGCCGAGCAGCCGGCCCGTGCCCTCCTCGACGATCTGGACGGGCCGCCCGCCCTCGCCGCGGATGTCGGTGAGGTCGGCGGCGCGTTCGCGGCGGGTCCAGTGCCAGGACCTGGTCCGGCGACGGAGCAGCTTGGCGGCCTCCAGCTGTGGGAGCAGTTCCTCGGTGGTGGGGCCGAAGAGGGACAAGTCGTCCTCTGTCAGCGGAAGTTCCGCGGCGGCGGCGCAGAGGTGGGGCGCGAGGACGTAGGGATTGTCGGGGTCGAGGACCGTGGACTCCACGGGCTGTCGGAACAGCGCCTCGGGGTGGTGGACGAGATAGGTGTCCAGCGGATCGTCGCGGGCGACGAGTACGGCCAGGGCGCCCTGCCCCGACCGTCCCGCACGCCCGGCCTGCTGCCAGAGGGAGGCCCGGGTCCCCGGGTACCCGGCGATGATGACGGCGTCCAACCCCGAGACGTCCACGCCGAGTTCGAGGGCGGTGGTGGCGGCGAGGCCGAGGAGCTCGCCGGAGTGCAGGGCGCGTTCCAGGGCGCGGCGTTCCTCGGGCAGGTAGCCGCCGCGGTAGGCGGCGACGCGGCGGGCGAGGGAACGGTCGATCTCGGAGAGGCGTTCCTGGGCGATGACCGAGATCAGTTCGGCGCCGCGCCGGGAGCGTACGAAGGCGACCGAGCGGACACCCTGGACGGTCAGGTCGGTGAGCAGGTCCGCGGTCTCGGCGGTGGCGGTGCGGCGGACGGGGGCGCCCTTCTCGCCGTGCAGCTCGGTAAGCGGGGGTTCCCAGAGGGCGAAGACGAGATCGCCGCGGGGTGAGGCGTCGTCGGCGACCTCCCGCACGGACACTCCGGTGAGGCGTTCCGCGGACGCGGCGGGGTCGGCGGAGGTGGCGGAGGCGAGGAGGAAGACGGGCTCGGAGCCGTAGCGGGCGCAGAGGCGGCGCAGGCGGCGCAGGACCTGGGCGACATGGGAGCCGAAGACGCCGCGATAGGTGTGGCACTCGTCGATGACGACGTAGCGCAGGGCACGCAGGAAGGAGGACCAGCGGGGGTGGGAGGGGAGGATCCCGCGGTGCAGCATGTCCGGGTTGGTCAGGACGTAGTTGGCGTACTGACGCACCCATTCGCGTTCTTCGAAGGGGGTGTCGCCGTCGTACACGGCGGGCCGTACCGCCTTGCCGAGCGGGGCCGCCAGCTCGCGGACGGCGCGGCGCTGGTCGGCGGCGAGGGCCTTGGTCGGCGCTAGGTACAGGGCGGTGGCGCCGCGGCCGTTGGCGGCTTCGGAGCCGTCGAGGAGGGCGGAGAGGACGGGGGTGAGGTAGGCCAGCGACTTGCCGGACGCGGTGCCGGTGGCGACGACCACGGATTCGCCGTCCAGAGCGTGCTCGGCGGCCAGTGCCTGGTGGGCCCAGGGGTGCTCGATGCCCGCGGCCCTGACGGCGGATATGACCTCGGGGCGGATGCGGTCGGGCCAGACTGCATACCGGGCCTCACGTGGGGGCAAGTGCTCCGTATGAGTGACGCGCGATGCACGGCTCGGCCCCGCGGTGAGCCGGTCCAGGACGGTCCGCGGGGACGTGCGTGCCGGGGCGCCCGCGGAGGGTCCTCCGGCCGGAGAAATTTTGGCCATCGGCATCGAGTGTGTCACTGGCGGGATGGACAATGGTCCCAAGGCGTCGTGCGCGCCTACCAGTAAGTGATTGAATGCCATCGCGGCTGGCGATCCGTCCTGGGGGCTCTGCCGAGGTGTCCCGAGGGATGACCGCTCGATAGCAAGGTGCTGGAGGATCCGTGGACCTGTCCCTGTCGACCCGTACCGTCGGCGATCGTACGGTCGTCGAGGTCGGTGGCGAAATCGATGTTTATACCGCGCCAAAGTTGCGCGAACAGTTGGTCGAGCTGGTGAACGACGGCAGTTTTCATCTGGTCGTCGACATGGAGGGCGTGGACTTCCTCGACTCCACCGGGCTCGGCGTGCTGGTCGGCGGCTTGAAGCGGGTGCGTGCCCATGAGGGCTCGCTGCGCCTGGTCTGCAACCAGGAGCGCATTCTCAAGATCTTCCGTATCACCGGCCTGACCAAGGTGTTCCCCATTCACACCTCGGTCGAGGAAGCGGTCGCGGCCACCGACTGAGTGGCGGCCACCGACCGAGTGGCCGCCGCCTGAGTGGCGGCCACCGACCGGGTGACCACCGAGTGTCGGCCGACCGGAAGCCGGACCTCCCGGGCCCCTGGGCCCGGGGCGGCAGTACAGCAGGGGACCGGGCCTGCGGCCCGGCCCTCTGACAGCACGTGCGTATGTCGAGGGGGATGCATGGCCACCGTTGAGCTCCGCTTCAGTGCGCTGCCCGAGCATGTCAGGACCGCCCGCCTGGTGGCGGCCGCGGTGGCGCGCAGGGCTGGGGTGGACGAGGCCGTTCTCGACGAGGTCAGGCTCGCGGTCGGCGAGGCCTGCACGCGCGCCGTCGGGCTGCACCAGAGCAGCGGTGTGACGGCGCCGGTGCGGGTGGCGCTGATCGAGGACGAGAAGCAGTTCTCCATCGAGGTCGGTGACGAGGCGCCTCGTGCGGCGCCAGGGGACCGGGCGCCCGGCGCGCGGCTCGGTGAGGGCGACGACGCGGAGGGCGAGGACGAGATGGGCCTCGCGGTCATCAGCGGGCTCGTGGACGACGTGGAGGTCACGGCCGGCGAGTCCGGCGGTGTCATCCGCATGACCTGGCCGACTACTCCGGCACCGCTTCTTCCCTGAGTCGTACGCCCCGTTCAGGCCTTTCCTGACCCGAGTCGGCCTGATCCAGACCCTCCTGTTCCAGCCCTCCTGTTCCGGCCCTGTGTTCCGACTCGTCGCGCCTCGGTCATTCATGTACCGGCCCGCCGCGCTGTGCCGTGTCGCCGTGTCCCGCCCCGGCCCGTCCAGCCCCGCCCTGCCCAAACCGGCCGACCGTGACCTGACCTCGGGACGCCCGGCAGACGCGGCAGACGCCCGCCAGAGGCCTCGAAGGCGCCCCACAGACGCCCCGCAGGCCCACACCGGCCCCGCGCTCGCCCTCCCCGGCCCAGCCTCGCCCGCCCTGCCCCAGGCCGCCCTCCGCCCCGGCTCTCCTGCCCAGCCCCGGCCGCGCCTTTCCAGCCCCCAGGGGCGTACTCACCCCTCTGCCGCCACCGCGATGAGCAGGCCCTTTCCCTCCCCGATCATTAATCTGCCTGGGCTGAAGATCGCTCGTCAACGGTTTTGAGGCATTACCGCTTTTGGGGCCAATCCTCGTGCGCGATCATTTGCTGAGAAGCAATCTCAGGTCAATTCCGTTTGTGGCGCTCTGTTTTGATCAGGTTCTGCTCCCTACAATCCGTCCACATCTTGAGCTCAGCCCAAGCGTCAAGGAGGACGAATGGCGGGGCTTTCTACCCCTCATCAGTTTGACCACCCCTCAACCTTCGCAGCCGCAGTACTGACAGATGACAATCGCCTCATCGTGATGGTCGTCGCGGCCGTCGCACTCGCGGCGCTCGTCGTCGCGGGCGTACTGGTACGCCAGGTGCTCGCGGCAGGCGAGGGCACCGACAGCATGAAGAAGATCGCGGCAGCGGTCCAGGAGGGCGCGAATGCCTATCTGGGGCGTCAGTTGCGCACTCTCGGCGTATTCGCCGTCGTGGTGTTCTTCCTGCTCATGCTGCTGCCCGCGGATGACTGGAATCAGCGCGCCGGACGATCGATCTTCTTCTTGATCGGTGCGGCGTTCTCGGCGACCACCGGCTATATCGGTATGTGGCTCGCCGTACGCAGCAATGTGCGCGTGGCAGCCGCCGCCCGAGAGGCCACTCCCGCGGAAGGTGAGCCGGAAAAGGATCTCACCGCCGTTTCGCACAAGGCCATGAAGATCGCTTTCCGCACGGGCGGCGTCGTCGGCATGTTCACGGTGGGGCTCGGTCTTCTGGGCGCCTCCTGTGTGGTGCTCGTCTACGCGGCCGACGCGCCGAAGGTGCTCGAAGGCTTCGGTCTGGGCGCCGCGCTGATCGCGATGTTCATGCGTGTCGGCGGCGGCATCTTCACCAAGGCCGCCGACGTCGGCGCCGACCTGGTCGGCAAGGTCGAGCAGGGCATTCCGGAGGACGATCCGCGTAATGCCGCGACCATCGCCGACAACGTGGGCGACAACGTCGGCGACTGTGCCGGTATGGCCGCCGACCTCTTCGAGTCGTACGCCGTGACGCTGGTCGCCGCGCTGATCCTCGGGAAGGTGGCGTTCGGTGACTCCGGGCTCGCCTTCCCGCTGATCGTCCCGGCCATCGGCGTCGTGACGGCGATGATCGGCATCTTCGCGGTGGCGCCCCGGCGCTCCGACCGCAGCGGCATGAGCGCCATCAACCGCGGATTCTTCATCTCCGCGTTCATCTCGCTGGCGCTCGTGGCCGCGGCGGTCTACGCGTACCTGCCGTCCTCGTACACGGACCTGGACGGCGTCACGGACACGGCGATCAAGGGGCACGACGGCGATCCGCGGGTCCTCGCGCTCGTCGCCGTCGCCATCGGCATCGTCATGGCCGCGCTGATCCAGCAGCTCACCGGCTACTTCACCGAGACCAACCGGCGTCCCGTCCAGGACATCGGGAAGACCTCGCTCACCGGCCCGGCCACCGTGGTCCTGGCCGGTATCTCGCTCGGTCTGGAATCGGCCGTCTACACCGCGCTGCTGATCGGGCTCGGTGTGTACGGGGCGTTCCTGCTCGGCGGTACGTCGATCATGCTCGCCCTCTTCGCGGTCGCGCTCGCCGGTACGGGGCTGCTGACCACGGTCGGTGTCATCGTCGCCATGGACACCTTCGGACCCGTCTCCGACAACGCGCAGGGCATCGCCGAGATGTCCGGCGACGTCGAGGGCGCGGGCGCGCAGGTGCTCACCGACCTGGACGCCGTCGGCAACACCACCAAGGCCATCACCAAGGGCATCGCCATCGCGACCGCGGTCCTCGCGGCGTCGGCGCTCTTCGGGTCGTACCGCGACGCCATCGCGGAAGCGGCCAAGGACGTCGGCGAGAAACTGGGCGACGGCGCGCCGATGAACCTCGTGATGGACATCTCACAGCCCAACAACCTGGTGGGGCTCATCCTCGGCGCCGCGGTCGTCTTCCTCTTCTCGGGGCTCGCGATCAACGCGGTGTCGCGGTCGGCGGGAGCCGTGGTCTACGAGGTGCGGCGGCAGTTCCGCGAGCACCCCGGGATCATGGACTACACCGAGGAACCGGAGTACGGGCGCGTCGTCGACATCTGCACCAAGGACGCGCTGCGCGAGCTGGCCACGCCGGGTCTGCTCGCCGTGCTCACCCCGATCGCGGTCGGGTTCTCGCTCGGCGTCGGCGCGCTCGGCTCGTTCCTCGCGGGCGCGATCGGCACGGGCACCCTCATGGCGGTCTTCCTCGCCAACTCCGGTGGCGCGTGGGACAACGCCAAGAAGCTCGTCGAGGACGGCCACCACGGTGGCAAGGGAAGCGAGGCGCATGCCGCGACCGTCATCGGTGACACCGTCGGTGACCCGTTCAAGGACACCGCGGGACCGGCGATCAACCCGCTGCTGAAGGTGATGAACCTGGTGGCGCTGCTCATCGCGCCTGCGGTCATCAAGTTCAGCTACGGGGACGACGCCAGCGTCGGGATGCGGGTGCTGATCGCGGGGCTCTCCATCGCGATCATCATCGGCGCGGTCTACGTCTCCAAGCGGCGTGGCATCGCCGTCGGGGACGACGGCAACGCCGAGCGGGTGACCAAACCGGCCGACCCGGCCGTGGTCTCGTAGCGGAGACTTCGTCACTCTTGACCGGGCTCGGCCCAACACGCGGGCGGACGGCGCTTTCTGAGGCGTCGTCCGCCCGTCGCCGTGCGCGGACCGGTGTGCGCGGGGTATGCGCCGGCCGGTGTGCGCGGCACCTCGTGAACCTTCTCTCGCATGCCGTCGCCGCTTGGTGCAAATGGCTGCAATAGCGGTTGTACCGGGCCCCCGACATGCGGTTGTCGCCCAGTTGGCGTGTAAGTTCCGGGGCCGAGAGCCATGGAAGGGACCAATCCGGTGAACAAGAAGCTTGCAGCCGCACTGTCCGGCGGTGCGGTACTGGTACTCGCTCTGTCAGGGTGCAGCAGCGACGACGACGGGAACAAGGAGCTCGACGACTGGGCCAAGAAGGTCTGCGACTCCGTGCAGCCCCAGTCCAAGAAGATCGCGGACGCCAACGCCGCGATCCAGAAGGAGACCTCCGACAACAGCTCGCCGTCCGACGTCCAGAAGACCGACTCCAAGGCGTTCCAGGACATGTCCGACGCCTACAAGTCGATGGGTGACGCCGTGAAGAAGGCCGGCGCGCCGCCGGCCGACGACGGGAAGAAGAAGGCGGACGACGCCGTCAAGGAGCTCAACTCCATCTCCAAGTCGTACGGGGACCTGAAGAAGCAGGTCGACGGCCTGGACACCAAGAACCAGGCGGACTTCGCAGACGGCCTCAAGGACGTCGCGGGCGAGCTGGACAAGCTGAGCAAGAGCGGCAACGAAGCGCTGGAGAAGCTGCAGGAGGGCGAGGTCGGCAAGGCGATGGGCAAGCAGGACAGCTGCAAGAGCGCCTCCGCCACCCCCTCCGCCAAGAGCTAGGCCGCCCCCTGGTCCGGCACCAGCCCGCTCCTTGGTCCGGCACCGGTCGGCCCCCTGGACCAACCCCAGTTGGCCGTACGTTCCCGACGCCCTCGGAACCCCTGGCGGGGCCGAGGGCGTCGGAGCATCCGGAGGGCCACAATGGGGGAGTGAGTAACGCGAGCCTTCCCCTGCCCTCGTCCGACCGCGCCGACGCAGCCGCCTCCCTGCGGGCGGCCCTGCTCGGCGCCGACTTCACCGCCGACGGGCTGCTCGAGCTGCTCGGGGCGCCCGCGTACACCGCGCTCGCCCGCAGCGAGACCGTCCCCGCGCTGCGGGCCACGCGCGGAGACGGGGCGCTCGCGGCGCTCGTACGCCTCTTCCTGCTGCAGGAATCGGTGCCCCACGCGCGCGTGGCGGACGTTCTGCCCGTCGACGTACTCCTGGAGAGCGGTTGGCTGGCCGAGGAGGAGAAGAGCGCCGAAGGGGACGGCGGGCTGCGGGCGACCGTGGACGTGCGGCCGTACGGCGGGCCGGGCGGTGAGGACTGGTTCATCGTCTCCGACCTCGGCTGCGCGGTCGGCGGCGCCGGTGGCATCGGCAAGCATGAGGAGGGCGTCGTCCTCGGGGTCGGCGGCGCGTCCACGACACTCGCGGGCATCACGGTGCGTACGCCCGTCGCGAGCGCGCTGGACCTCGGCACCGGATCCGGCATCCAGGCGCTGCACGCCGCGCAGCACGCCACCCGCGTGACCGCGACCGACCTCAACCCCCGCGCGCTGCGGTTCACCCGGCTCACCCTGGCGCTCTCCGGAGCCCCGGAGGCCGACCTGCGGGAGGGCTCGCTCTTCGAGCCGGTGGCCGACGAGACGTACGACCTGATCGTGTCGAACCCGCCGTTCGTGATCTCGCCGGGTGCCCGGCTCACCTACCGGGACGGCGGGATGGGCGGGGACGATCTGTGCCGGTCGCTCGTTCAGGAGGCGGGGGAGCACTTGAACGAAGGGGGGTACGCGCACTTCCTGGCGAACTGGCAGCACGTGGACGGCGAGGAGTGGCAGGACCGGCTGCGCTCCTGGGTGCCGCGCGGCTGCGACGCCTGGATCGTGCAGCGCGAGGTGCAGGACATCACGCAGTACGCCGAGCTGTGGCTGCGGGACGCCGGGGACCACCGCACGGACCCCGGGCAGTACGCGGCGCGGTATGACGCGTGGCTGGACGAGTTCGAGGCGCGGGGCACACGGGCCGTCGGGTTCGGCTGGATCGCGCTGCGCAAGACCGGGGCCGCCGAGCCGTCCATCACCGTGGAGGAGTGGCCGCACCCCGTCGAGCAGCCGCTCGGCGACACGGTCCGGGAGTTCTTCGAACGGCAGGACTACCTGCGTACGCACGACGACGCCGCGCTGCTCACCGGGCACTTCAAGCTCGCCGGCGAGGTCGTGCAGGAGCAGGTCGGGCTGCCCGGCGCCGAGGACCCGGAGCACGTCGTGCTGCGGCAGAACCGCGGGATGCGGCGGGCCACCAAGGTGGACACGGTGGGCGCCGGGTTCGCCGGCGTCTGCGACGGCTCGCTGAGCGCCGGAAGGATCCTGGACGCCATCGCGCAACTGGTCGGCGAGGATCCGGTGTTGCTGCGCGACCGGACGCCCGCGCAGATCAGGCTCCTCGTGGAGCAGGGCTTCCTGCTGCCGGTCGGGGTGTAGGGCCCAGGGCCCTGGCGCGGAGCCGGGGCGTAGGGCGCCAGGCGCGGGAAACCAGCCAACATCGCGCCGCCGTCTCGCAGCGCCGTCCTTCGTTCACCCCGATTTCGTACTCCGGATTCCCGTGCGTGACAACCTCCCGGCAGGGAACTCGGCACGGGGAGGCAAGAGCATGGAGAGCGGGCCAGCGATCTTCGCGGGGACGGTGTTCGCGGTGTTCGGCGCCGGACTGCTGCTGTGGACCGGCGCGCGAGTCGCACACCGCGCTCCCGTCGCCCAGGGTGTGAGCCCTGTCGCATCGGTGACCCTCGCCACGCTCGCCGGATCGGGCGCGCTGCTCCTCGGCATGTGGTGCTTCACAAGACTCTGACGCGGCTTCGGCGGCGCGGCGGACCGCGCCGTTCCGGTTGACCGGAAGACCGGGCACGGGCCGCGCGGACACTCCGTGTCCCGGCTGGGCGGACGCTCTCCGGCGGGTCGGCGGACGCTCCCCTTCCGACCCGTCTGGCACCCGGCTCCCGGTGGCCACGCGGGTACGGCCCCGTCCACTGCCGGGACCGGTGCCGAAACAGCGGGTCGCCACTCCGGGCGGCAGGAATGACGGTAGTCGGGTTACCGTTCGAGTGGCCGTTGCGGGCTTTTCCCGTTTGACACGGGGGCGGGATGTACCGTCACACTCCGCAGCGACAGCGCAACGCAAGCCATGCGGGCACTGCCACCGCACCGCCACGAGCACTGCCACCGCGCACTGCGACCGGCTCTGTGACCAAGCGGTGCCACCGCGCACCGCCACCGAGTGTCGACCGGAGAGAAGAGCGAAGTTGTCCCCGACCAGCGAGACCGCACAGGGCGGCCGCCGACTCGTCATCGTCGAGTCGCCTGCCAAGGCGAAGACGATCAAGAGCTACCTCGGCCCCGGCTACGTAGTCGAGGCCAGCGTCGGGCACATCCGCGACCTCCCCAACGGCGCCGCGGAGGTGCCCGAGAAGTACACCGGCGAGGTGCGCCGCCTCGGCGTGGACGTCGAGCACGACTTCCAGCCCATCTATGTCGTCAACGCCGACAAGAAGGCACAGGTCAAGAAGCTCAAGGACCTGCTGAAGGATTCCGACGAACTCTTCCTCGCCACCGATGAGGACCGCGAGGGCGAAGCCATCGCGTGGCACCTCCTCGAGGTCCTGAAGCCCAAGGTCCCCGTCCACCGGATGGTCTTCCACGAGATCACCAAGGACGCGATCCGCAGCGCCGTCGCCAACCCGCGCGAGCTCAACAAGCGCATGGTCGACGCCCAGGAGACCCGCCGCATCCTCGACCGCCTCTACGGCTACGAGGTCTCGCCGGTCCTGTGGAAGAAGGTCATGCCGCGCCTGTCGGCAGGCCGCGTGCAGTCCGTCGCCACCCGTCTCGTCGTCGAACGGGAGCGCGAGCGCATCGCCTTCCGCTCCGCCGAGTACTGGGATCTGACCGGCACCTTCGGCACCGGCCGCGTCGGCGACGCCTCCGACCCCTCGCAGCTGGTCGCCCGCCTCACCGCGGTCGACGGCAAGCGCATCGCGCAGGGCCGCGACTTCAACTCCGTCGGGCAGCTGAAGGCCAACAGCGCGAACACCCTGCACCTGGACGAGGCGAACGCCCGCGCGCTGGCCGCCGCCCTCCAGGACACGCGGTTCTCCGTACGTTCCGTCGAGTCCAAGCCGTACCGCCGCTCGCCGTACGCGCCGTTCCGTACGACGACGATGCAGCAGGAGGCGAGCCGCAAGCTCGGCTTCGGCGCCAAGGCGACCATGCAGGTGGCCCAGAAGCTGTACGAGAACGGCTTCATCACCTACATGCGTACGGACTCCACGACCCTCTCCGACACGGCGGTCGCGGCCGCCCGCGCCCAGGTCACGCAGCTCTACGGCAGCGACTACCTGCCGGACAAGCCGCGTACGTACGCCGGGAAGGTCAAGAACGCGCAGGAGGCGCACGAGGCGATCCGTCCCTCGGGTGATCGTTTCCGCACGCCCGCCGAGACCGGCCTGACCGGCGACCAGTTCCGGCTCTACGAGCTGATCTGGAAGCGGACCGTCGCCTCCCAGATGAAGGACGCGACCGGAAACTCCGTCACGGTGAAGATCGGTGGCAGCGCCTCCGACGGCCGCGACGCCGAGTTCAGCGCGTCCGGCAAGACGATCACCTTCCACGGCTTCCTCAAGGCCTACGTGGAGGGCGCCGACGACCCGAACGCCGAGCTCGACGACCGCGAGCGCAGGCTCCCGCAGGTCGGCGAGGGCGACCCGCTCACCGCCGACGAGCTCTCCGTCGACGGCCACGCCACCAAGCCCCCGGCCCGCTACACCGAGGCCAGCCTGGTCAAGGAGCTCGAAGAGCGCGAGATCGGCCGCCCGTCGACGTACGCGTCGATCCTCGGCACGATCCTCGACCGCGGGTACGTCTTCAAGAAGGGGACGGCGCTCGTCCCCTCGTTCCTCTCGTTCGCCGTCGTGAACCTCCTGGAAAAGCACTTCGGGCGGCTCGTCGACTACGACTTCACCGCCAAGATGGAGGACGACCTCGACCGCATCGCCCGCGGCGAGGCGCAGGCCGTGCCGTGGCTGCGGCGCTTCTACTTCGGTGAGGGCGAGGGATCCGGCGGCGCGGCAGAGGCGGGCAACGGCGACGGCGACCACCTCGGCGGCCTCAAGGAGCTCGTCACCGACCTCGGCGCGATCGACGCCCGCGAGGTGTCGTCCTTCCCGGTCGGCAACGACGTGGTCCTGCGCGTCGGCCGCTACGGCCCCTACATCGAGCGTGGCGAGCGCGACTCCGAGAACCACCAGCGCGCGGACGTCCCCGACGACCTGGCGCCCGACGAGCTGACCGTCGACTACGCGGAGGAACTGCTCGCCAAGCCGAGCGGCGACTTCGAACTGGGCGCGGACCCCGAGACGGGCCGTCAGATCGTCGCCAAGGACGGCCGCTACGGCCCGTACGTGACGGAGATCCTCCCCGAGGGCACCCCGAAGACCGGCAAGAACGCGGTCAAGCCGCGCACGGCGTCGCTCTTCAAGTCCATGTCGCTCGACACGGTCACCCTCGCGGACGCCCTCAAACTGATGTCCCTGCCGCGCGTCGTCGGCACCGACGCCGAGGGCGTCGAGATCACCGCGCAGAACGGCCGGTACGGCCCGTATCTGAAGAAGGGCACCGACTCGCGCTCCATCGACAGCGAGGAGCAGCTCTTCACGATCACGCTGGAAGAGGCACTGGAGATCTACTCCCAGCCGAAGCAGCGTGGCCGCGCCGCGGCGAAGCCGCCGCTCAAGGAGCTCGGCGAGGACCCGGTCAGCGGAAAGCCGGTCGTGGTCAAGGACGGCCGCTTCGGCGCGTACGTCACCGACGGCGAGACGAACGCCACCTTGCGGGCGGCGGACTCCGTCGAGGACATCACCCCTGAGCGGGGCTACGAGCTCCTCGCGGAGAAGCGGGCGAAGGGCCCCGCCAAGAAGACGGCGAAGAAGGCGCCCGCGAAGAAGACCGCCGCGAAGAAGGCACCCGCCAAGAAGACCGCGGCCAAGAAGACGGCCGCCAAGAAGACGACCACCGCGGCCAAGAAGACGACCGCGAAGAAGACGACCACGAAGAAGGTGGCGGCTTCGGCCAAGGCGGCTTCGGAGGACTGACCTCCACCGATCCCGACCGACCTGCCCAGTGCCGGGCGCCTCGTCGCAGGCGCCCGGCACTGGTCTGCGCACCCCCTGAAACGGCACGTTCCGCCTGCAACGGGACCAGCTGGACCTGCTGGACGTGCTGGACCAGACGGTCGTTTGTTCGGGTGGCTCGGCGGGGAGTCAGTCCGTCCAGATAGGCTGGACGGATGACGCGTGCCGAGCAGCCAACGGCCGGAATCCCGGCCCCCGACGACGCCCTGGTCGCAGATTCCCGAGAGCGTGCCGTCCGCGCCTTGCTGCGCGTACCGCAGCTGAAGAGGTTGTGGAGCGCCCATCTCGTCGACAGTGTCGGCGACGCGCTCGCCCTCCTCGTCCTGGTGATCCTCGCCCTCCAGTCCGCCATCGCCGAAGGCGCCTTCGGAGGCGGTTACCGGGGCGTGGCCCTCGCCGTAACCGCTGTCTTCGGAGCACGCGTTCTCGCGACGCTGCTCTTCGGGGCGGTGCTTCTCGGGCCCCTCACCTCGCTCACCTCACCCGGCGGGCCGCTGGACCGCCGCTGGACCATGGTCGGTGCCGACGGCGTGCGGGCCGCACTCCTGGTCGTCGCGCCGCTGTGGATCGACTGGACCCCGGACAACGCCCTCGCGGTGATCCTGGTGACGTCCTTCGTCGTGGGCGTCGCCGAGCGCTTCTGGACGGTCGCCAAGGAGAGCGCGGCGCCCGCGCTGCTGCCCGCGCCGCCCCTGGAGGGTGCGACGATAAGGCCGCTGCCGGACCACATGGACGCGCTGCGGCGCCTGTCCCTGCGCACGGGATTCCTCGCCCTGCCCATCGCGGCCACGATCCTCGTCGCCATCACCCTCGTCGGGAACGTCCTCGGCGCGGGCCTCGACTGGTTCGAGCTGCACCAGGCCGGACTCGCCTCCTTCGTGGCGGCCGGCCTCTTCGCCGCGTCGCTCTCGATCGTCTACTTCCTCGAACTTCCCGGCACGCAGACGCCCCGCGCGCGCAGCCCCCTCGAAGGGCTCCGCAGGCCGCGTACCGGCTCCGGCACCGACAAGGGCCGTACCGGCGCGATCCCGCTCCTCGTGGTGGCCTGCACCGCCGTCTCCGTGGCTGTCGCGGCGGCCGTCGCCGTCGCCGTGCTGCACGCCAAGGACCTCGGCGGCGGGCCCGTCACGTACGGCCTGATCGTCCTCGCACTGACCGGCGGCACCGCCCTCGGCATCCGCACCGCGCCGTCCCTGCTGCCCTCGCTCTCGCGCCGCAGGCTGCTCGCGCTCGCCATCGCCTTCACCGGCGTCGCGCTGCTCGCTGCGGGCCTCGTGCCCGACGTGACGACCGTGCTGCTGCTCCTGGTCCTCACCGGGGTCTGCGCGGGCGTCGCGGCCAACACCGGGCACGCGCTGCTCGACCAGGAGGTGGAGGACTACCGCAGGGCCCGCACCACGGAGCACCTCCACGCGGTCGTACGTCTCTCCCTCGCGCTCGGCGCGCTGGTGGCCCCGGTGATCGCCGCCCTGATCGGGCCGCACCGCATGGTCAACGGCAAGTTCGTCTTCGACCACGGAGGCGCCGCCTTCACGCTGATGCTGGTCGGCGCGCTGCTCCTGCCGGTGGCCGCCCTGGTCCTCGCCAAGGCCGACGACCGGCAGGGCGTGCCGCTCCGCAACGACCTGCTCGACGCGCTGCGCGGTGGCGACGACCCGGTGCAGGCGACCTGCGCCACCGGCTTCTTCATCGCCCTTGAGGGCGGCGACGGCGCCGGCAAGTCGACGCAGGCCGAGGCACTCGCCGAGTGGATCCGCGCCAAGGGGCACGAGGTCGTCGTCACCCGCGAGCCGGGGGCGACGCCCGTCGGCAAGCGGCTGCGGTCGATCCTCCTTGACGTCTCCTCGGCCGGTCTCTCGCACCGCGCCGAAGCACTGCTGTACGCCGCCGACCGCGCGGAGCACGTCGACACGGTCGTACGCCCCGCCCTGGAGCGCGGCGCCGTGGTCATCTCCGACCGCTACATCGACTCGTCCGTCGCCTACCAGGGCGCGGGACGCGACTTGTCGCCCACCGAGATCGCCCGCATCAACCGCTGGGCCACGGGCGGCCTCGTACCGAACCTGACCTGCCTGCTCGACGTGTCCCCCGAGGCCGCCCGCGAGCGGTTCACAGAGGCGCCCGACCGCCTTGAGTCGGAGCCCGCCGAGTTCCACGCGCGCGTGCGCTCCGGTTTCCTCACGCTCGCCGCCGCCGCTCCGGGCCGGTACCTGATCGTCGACGCCGCACAGGAGCCGGAGGCGGTCACGACCGTGATCCGGCACCGGCTCGACACGGTGCTGCCGCTCTCCGAGGCCGAGGTGAAGGCGCGGGAAGAGGCCCGCAGGGCCGCCGAGGAGGAGGCCAGGCGCAAGGCCGAGGAAGAGGCGGCGCGCAAGGCCGAGGAGGAGCGACTGGAGCGCGAGCGCCAGGAGCAGCTCGCCAAGCTCCGTGCCGAGGAGGAGGCGCGCAAGCGGCGCGAGCTGGAAGAGGCGCAGCGCCGCGAGGCCGAGCGGCAGGCCGAAGAGGCCAGGAAGCGCGCCGAGGAAGCCCGCCGCAAGGCCGAGGAGGAGCAGGCCAGGCTCCTCGCCGAGGAGAAGGTGCGCAAGGCCGAGGAGGAGCGGCGGCGCAAGGAGGCCGAGGAAGAGGCGCGGCGGCGCGCCGAGGCGGAGGAACGGCGCCTGGAGAAGCAGCGGAAGGCCGAGGAGGCGCTGCTGCGTGCGGAGGAGGCGCGGCGGCTCGCGGCGGCGTCCGCGGCGGCGGCAGCGGCTTCGGCTGCTGCGGCGGTTTCGGGGCCTGCGGCTTCGGGGCCTGCGGCTTCGCGTGCTGGGGCTTCGGGGGCTGGGTCTTCGGAGAGCGCGTCTTCGCGGACGGCGTCTTCGGAGAGTGCGTCTTCGAAGGCCGCGCCTTCGGGGTCGGCTTCCGCTTCCGGGCAGGGGGAGGCCTCGTCGGTTCGGTCCGCGTCGGGACAGGCCGCGTCGGGACAGGCCGCGTCGGGTCAGTCCGCGCCGGACAACGAGACCGCTCCGGACAACGAGACCACCGTGACCACGCCCGTGGTGGCGCCGCCCTCCGGCGCGGCCGACGAGACCGCCGTGCTGCCGGCGATCGGGGCCGAGCGGCCCGGCGCCGACGACACCGAGGTGCTGCCGCAGGTGTCCGTCGCCGAGGCGCCCGCCCCCGAGGGGTCCGCGGAAGAGACGGCCGTGCTGCCGGCGATCTCGGAGGACAAGGTGCCGCCGGGATACTTCCGTGACGAGCGGCCCGCCGCGCCTGCGGAGTCCTCGGAGGGGCCGAACGAGCGGACTCGGGAGCTGCCCCAGATCGACGAGTCGGGCGTGCCCCAGCGGCCCCGCTCCGACTGGGCCGAGGAGACGCCGCTCGACGACCTCCCGTCGCTGGCGGACGAACTGCTCGGGTCGCACGAGGACGATGAGGACGAGGGCGGGAGCGGGAGGGGGCGCCGCGGGCGTAAGGGCCGCTGAGTCCTGAGCCCTGCTGTCGGCGGCCTCCCTGCTGTCGGCGGCCTCCCTGCTGTCGGCGGCCTGCGGACCGGATTGTCAGAGGCGTGCTCCACAATGGGGAGTCCGGCATCCGGGCCGGGCAGAGCGCAGCGTAAGGCGGTGACCCCATGAGCGTGTGGGACGACCTGGTGGGGCAGGAGCGGGTGAGCGAGCAGCTGAGCGCGGCCGCTCGGGACGCCGACGCGCTGGTGACCGCGGTCGCCGCGGCCACCCCGCTCCCGGAGTCGTCGAAGATGACGCACGCCTGGCTGTTCACGGGCCCGCCCGGCTCGGGACGCGCCACCGCCGCGCGCGCCTTCGCCGCCGCCCTGCAGTGCACGAGCCCGGACCGCGCGCTCGGTGGCGTCCCCGGCTGCGGCTTCTGCGACGGCTGCCACACCAGCCTCATCGGCACCCACGCCGACGTGGAAGTGGTGCGCACGGACATGCTGTCCATCGGTGTGAAGGAGACCCGCGACCTCGTCCGGCGGGCGCAGCTCTCGCCCGCGGTCGGCCGCTGGCAGGTCATCGTCATGGAGGACGCCGACCGCCTCACCGAGGGCGCGGGGAACGTCCTCCTCAAGGCCGTCGAGGAGCCCGCCCCCCGCACCGTCTGGATGCTCTGCGCGCCTTCCCTGGAGGACGTGCTGCCGACGATCCGCTCCCGCTGCCGGCTCCTGACCCTGCGTACGCCGCCGGTGGACGCGGTCGCCGACGTGCTCATCCGCAGGGACGGCATCGAGCCGGACGTCGCCGCCGTCGTGGCACGCGCCACGCAGGGGCACATCGGCCGCGCCCGGCGCCTCGCGACCGATCCACGCGCGCGTGAGCGCAGGGCCGCCGTCCTGAAGATGCCGCTGCGGGTCACGGAGATCGGCGGCTGCCTGAAGGCGGCGCAGGAGCTGATCGACACGGCGACCGAGGACGCGAAGCAGGTCGCCGACGAGGTCGACACCAAGGAGACCGACGAGCTGAAGGCGGCGCTCGGCGCGGCGCAGGGCGGTCGGATGCCGCGCGGCACGGCCGGAGTCATGAAGGAACTAGAGGACCGGCAGAAGCGCCGCAAGACGCGTACGCAGCGCGACAGCCTCGACCTCGCGCTCATCGAACTGACCGGGCTCTACAGGGACGTGCTCGCCCTGCAGCTGGGTTCACGGGTGGCGATCGCCAATACCGAGGTGCAGGACATGTTGCAGCGCATGGCCCTGGGCACCTCCCCCGAGTCCACGCTGCGCCGCATCGAGGCGATCGGCGCCTGCCGCACCGCCCTGGACCGCAATGTGGCGCCGCTGCTTGCGGTCGAGGCGATGACGGTGGCGCTGCGGGCAGGCTGACCGGGCGACGGAGCGGGCGACGGAGCGGGCGACGGAGCGGGCGACGGAGCGGGCGGCTGACCGGGCGACGGAGCGGGCGGCCCGCTGGGCAGGACACCCGGCAGGTCAGGCCGGGCAGGACACCAGGCAGGCCGCCGCGCAGGACACCAGACAGGCCACCGGACAGGCCACCGGGCAGGACACCGGACAGGCCACCGGGCAGGACGCCGGGCCGGGCGATCCGACGGATTGACGAAGTCGCTCGTACGAGTGCGTTACGTGATGACTCCTTCGCCGAGAGTTACCCTCGCGTGATGGACACCAGCCGTCGCGGCCGTCGCAGCCGTAACCTTTCGCTCCGCACGTACGGCTCGCCCCGCAGGTACGGCGTTCTGCTCGTGACCGCAGGCCTGCTCGTCTCCGGATGCGCTTCGCGGAGTTCGACGGCGGACACGTCCCTGGCGTCGCTGTCCCGCTCGGTGCCTGCGGAGCTCGCCCCGTACTACGGGCAGAAGCTGAGCTGGCACGAGTGCGGTGTCCCCGATTTCGAGTGCGCCTCCATGAAGGCGCCGCTCGACTACGCGAAGCCCGCGGCGGGCGACATCAAGCTGGCGGTCGCCCGCAAGCGGGCCACGAAGAAGAGCGGCCACCTCGGCTCGCTCCTGGTCAACCCCGGCGGCCCCGGCGGCTCGGCGATCGGCTACCTCCAGTCGTACGCGGGACTCGGCTACCCCGAGGAGGTCCGCGCCCACTACGACATGGTGGCCGTCGACCCGCGCGGCGTGGCCCGCAGCGAGCCCGTGACCTGCCTCGACGGCAAGCGCATGGACGCGTACACGCAGACCGACGTCACGCCCGACGACCCGCGCGAGACGGACGAACTGAGCACGGCGTTCAAGAGGTTCGCGGCCGGCTGCGAGGAGCGGTCGGCCAAGGTGCTGCCGCACGTTTCCACGGTCGAGGCGGCCCGCGACATGGACGTCCTGCGCGCGGCGCTCGGCGACAGGAAGCTGTCGTACGTCGGCGCCTCGTACGGGACGTTCCTCGGCGCGACATACGCCGAGCTCTATCCCAAACGGGTGGGCCGCCTGGTCCTGGACGGCGCGATGGACCCCCGGCTGCCCGCGCGGCGAATGAACCAGGAACAGACCGCCGGGTTCGAGACGGCGTTCCGGTCGTTCGCGAAGGACTGCGTGAAGCGCGGGGCGGACTGCCCGCTGGGCGGCGGGAGCCCGCAGGACGCGGGCAAGCGTCTGAAGGCCTTCTTCGGCGCACTGGACCGGAGGCCGCTGGCCACGAGCAGCCGCGGCCGGAAGCTTGGCGAGGCGCTCGCCACGACGGGTGTGATCGCCGCCATGTACGACGAGGCGGGCTGGCCCCAGCTGCGCGACGCGCTCACCTCGGCGATGAAGGGCATGGACGGCTCGGGCCTGCTCGCGCTCTCCGACGGCTACTACGAGCGGGACGGCGACGGCTCGTACGCGAACCTCATGTTCGCCAACGCGGCCGTGAACTGCCTGGACCTGCCGCCCGCCTTCAGCTCACCGGACGACGCGAAGAAGGCGCTGCCCGCCTTCGAGAAGGCCTCCCCGGTCTTCGGCGAGGGCCTCGCCTGGTCCTCGCTGAACTGCACGTACTGGCCCGTGCGGGCCACGGGCCGCCCGCACCGCATCGAGGCGAAGGGTGCGGCCCCGATCGTGGTCGCGGGAACGACCCGCGACCCGGCGACCCCCTACCGCTGGGCCAAGGCCCTGGCCTCCCAGCTCTCCTCCGGCCACCTCCTCACGTACGAGGGCGACGGCCACACGGCGTACGGGCGCGGCAGCGAGTGCGTCGACGCGACGATCAACGCCTACCTGCTGAAGGGCACCGTCCCGAAGGACGGAAAGCGCTGCTCATAGGCGTGCCGAAGGGGTGTGCGGAGCACCCCCGAAAACTGTGTAGACTTGGCCGCGTTGCTGATCGCACGATGGTGCGGACGGCGTGCCGCCTTAGCTCAGATGGCCAGAGCAACGCACTCGTAATGCGTAGGTCTCGGGTTCGAATCCCGAAGGCGGCTCGGATTAACCCCAGGACTCACTCGCCGTGACCTGGGGTTTTTTCATGCCTGGGGCATGCCGAGCCGCACGACGAGGATGCCGTGGAAGTGCTTGCGTGAGCGATGCGTGAGCGGAGCCGCTCGGGGTCCTACTTCTCGGGCGTGCGGCGCTTGGCCTTCTTCTTGGCCTTGGCCTGGGCTTTCGCCTTGTCCTTCGATCTGTCGGCGTCACCCTTATGGGCCTTCTTGGCCTTCGTCTTCTTCGCCGCCTTGCGGGCCGCCTTCTCCGCCTCGGCCTTGCGCTGAAGCGGGACCAGCTTGGCGGTGGCCTCGGCGGCGCTCCTGCCGACCTGGGGCAGGACGCTCTGGTAGATGTCCCGCGTGATCCGAGTGTCGCTGTGGCCGAGGGTGTCCGACACGATCTTGATGTCGATGTCGGCGGCGAGCATGAGGGTGGCCGCGCCGTGGCGCAGGTCGTGCAGGCGGATCGGCGGGAGGCCGGACGCGGCGACGAGACGTTCGAAGAGGTCGGTCACCTTGCCCGGGTGCAACCAGGAACCGTCTTCCTGGGTGAAGACATGGCCGGTGTCCACCCAGGCCGACCCCCACTCCTCGCGGGCCTCGTCCTGGCGCTCACGGTGGCGCTCACGGTGGCGCTTCAGGACATTGACGGTGTCGTCGTCGAGCGCGACCACGCGGTATCCGCTGTCGGTCTTGGGATCGGATGCCTCGATCTCCCAACCGTCCTGCACGAGTTGATACGCACACGACGCGACGGCACGCCTGCTCGTGCATACGCTGCCCGCTCGACGATGCGGAACGTTCGGTGGATGCACGACCTCTCCGGGTGACTGCGCTTCTTGCCTAGCGTGAGCGGTTTTCAGCCCTACAAAGCCCTCTTCTCCCTGCAATCCGTGTATGCCGCACCCGTATTACTGATCTGCCCCACTGTGCTCCGGCCATTGTTCACCCCCGCCTCATTGTCACTGCGTGGTCACGGATAGCGTTGGTTAGCTCGGCTCAGCTCCTACGTACCGGAGATCCCCCGTGAATCGATCGATTCGGCTTGCAACGTCCGCACTCACCGCATGCGCGGCCCTGCTACTGACCGCCTGCGGCGGCTCGGACGACGACAAGGGCAACGGCAAGATCGCCGGAGCGGACACTGGCGCGAAGAAGTCGGCGCCACCGTCGCCGTCCGCGACGCCGGATGGGATCAACCGGCCGGAGATCAAGCTGCCGGCCGACATGAAGAACGACTTCGAGGGCCGGAAGACCGGGGATGCGGTCAAGGACGCGATCCTCGCGGACAACGAGCGGCGCATCAACGCAGTGGACGCGGCCCTCGCATCGGGCGATGCGAAGCACTCGGCCATCGCCTTCTACACGACGGACCGCGCGCTCATGGGGCTCTCCGAGTACGCCAAGCGTGCCATCGGCAAGAACATCAGCTGGACGGGCACCACACGCTACTTCGACCGCCAGGTGACGGTCTTCAGCAAGACCTCGGCGGCAGTGACGTACTGCGCGGACGAAAGCCAGTCGAACCCCAAGGACCGCAAGACGAACAAGGTCACGAAGGTCAAGACCTCGCCGGACAGCTACGTCTACTACAACACCGCGATGACGAAGAACAAGGACGGCGTCTGGCAGACGCGTGATCTCAGTGAAGACAGGGGGGCGCAGAGGTGCCAGCCGTGAGGCGCAAGGGGACGGCAGTGGCCCTCGCGGCCATCATGTGCGTCGTGGGGACGCATGAAGCTCTGGCCGGGGGCCACGGTGCCGTCGGATCCCAGGCCCCGGAGACATCCGGTGAGTCCTCTGGCCAAGACCTCTTCTCCAAGGTCGTCTTCAAGTCGGAAGGCGGATCGTCCCGGGGCGGACACTCCGGACCTCTCACGCCGACATCGATGGACTGGAAGGCACCCGCCTGCTGGTACGAGCCGTACTGGAAGGCCAAGGACTTCAAGACCTTCACGGAAGCCAAGTGGTCCATGTACTCGTCGGTCGGCGGAGACCCCAAAGGCATCGCGGGCGACAAGGCGCGCTACAAGGGCGGGAAGCCGTACAAGAACTTCAACGCCGCCAAGAACGACAAGGGCATGTGGTGGGTGGGCGTCAAGAACAAGGACATGGAAAAGGACCCGGCCGCGGGCGCCTGCAACCGCAAGCCCTTCTGGGTGGACAACGGCAAGGCCCCCGGCGTCCCCGAGGCCATCGACACAAAGACACTTGCTGACCTCGCCTACCAGCGGACCAAAGTGCCGAACACCGAGGTCGAGTTGAAGCCCAAGAACCGGTCCACGGTGAACCTGCCCACCTGGATGTGGCTGGACAAGGCCAAGTTCAAGGAGGTCAAGGTCCGCGCCGAGTTGCCCGGCACCGGCCTGTGGGCGCAGACCACCGCCAAGCCCGTCGGGCTCCATCTGGATCCCGGCACAGACGACGCGGAGACGTACCCCGCTTCCGGCGAGTGCGCCATCAACGACGACGACACCATCGGGACGCCGTACACCAAGGGCAACTCTGACAAGACGCCCCCGTGTGGCATCAGGTATCTGCGTGCCACCGCCGGAGCGCCGTACCAGCTGAAGGCGTCGGTGACGTGGGAGGTCTCCTGGCGAGGCGCCGGTAGGACTGGGGGTGATCTGCCCAACGGCACCTTCGAAACCACCCAGGACATGGACGTCCAGGAGATCCAGTCAATCAACCGCTAAGACCCTCGACTACCTCAGTAAGGAGGCAGCGGAGAAGCCCGTGAGCGACATCCGCATTGACTTCGCCTTCCTCGCCCGTGTGCGCGAGGACCTCCGGCACGTTACCGACATCATGAAGCGGCCCGGCCGCGAGATGGATGACGTGGACGGAGTTTCCATGGGCGTCCCCGAGCTGTCCTTCCGCATGAACGACTTCGGCGACGAGTGGTCGTACGGCATCAAGCAGATCGGCAAGTACTCGGAGGCAGCGGTCAAGACACTCACCAAGATGGAGAAAGCCTTCGAGGACGTTGACGAGAAGCTCGCCCACGCGCTGGAGAGGGCCAAGAAGGACGGCAGCCGGTGAGCGGTGGCATACCTGCGTGGATCTCAGATCCGACGCATGACTCCCCGCTCAAGGACCAGTTCCCGGCCCTCGGCTTCGTCCCGTGCCCCGGTGATCCCCCGGAGGCGAAGCACGTCACCGCTGTCGTCAGCCGCACGGCCAAGGCGCTGGAAGACATCGCCGACGTCCTGCACGGCACCGGCGAGGGCGACTGGAAGGGCAAGCACGCCGATGCGTTCCGCGAGCAGTTCGACGACGACTTCCGCCCCAAGATAGACACGGCGAAGAAGTCGTTCCGCAAGGCGGCCACAGCCCTTCGCGACTGGTCCGAGGCCATGCCGGAGTGGCAGCGAAAGGCCACCGCGCTGGAGAGCCTGGCCCAGGTCGCACGGGACAAGCATGAGGCGATGAAGGGCAAGCTCGCCGACCTGCCGCCCAAGCCCTCCATCTTCGACAGCCCAAAGGACGACGCCGAAGCCCGCAAGCGGGAGAAGACCGAGGAGAAGCGGTCCGACGCTGAACACGGAGCCAGCACCGCCGAGGCCGAACTGGAGAAGATCCGCGCCGATGCGCGCAAGCTGGCCGACGACTACCGGCTCCAGGGCCAGTCCGTGGCGCGGCGCCTCGACAAGGCCATGGACATCGCCCCCGACGAGCCCGGCGCGCTGAGCAAGTTGGGCAGCGCCCTCAAGGGCATCGGCAAGGCGCTCGGAAAGCTCGACGACGTCATTGCCGAGGCCATCGGCTCGGTCGTCGACGGCGCCGTCAAATGGATCAAGGAGAACGCCTACACCATCGCTGCCCTGGCTGATGTGCTCTCTGTTCTCAGTGCAGTCGTCGGCAGCGTGGGCCTGATCATGCTGGGGCTGAGCGTGTTCTTTCCGCCCCTCGCTGCCCCGGCAGCGGCCGCTGGCGTGATCTCGGGCGGGCTAGCTCTGGGAGCACTGACTATGCACGGCGCCGTTCGGGCCGCGACGGGAGACGATCAGATCGTCTCCAATCGGACTCTCGCTCAGGACACCCTCGGAGTTCTTCCCTTTGGGGGGGCCTTCAAGGGCGTGACCAAAGCCGTCGCGGCCAGTCGCCTCGCAGACCATGCTTCCAACTTCGGCCTGATCGACTCAGTGGCGGGTTTGATGGGTGATCCCACGGCCCTTGGCTATTTCAACCCGAGGGACACTCGGCAGGAGGTGGAGCTGTACCTGCCGGGTGGACCCATGTTCGTGGCGTTCGAGAATGCGTGGAAAGCTGGCCGCGAGAAGGACGAAGCCGCCGCCCGACAAGGGAAGTGAATGTTTCCGTGAAGGATCCTGACATCCTGACCTACTTTGACGGCAGGCCCACGGCGGACATGCTGCTGTCAGCATTCGAGGTTGGCGACGGGGACAGGATCACCGCGTTCGCGTACGAACTTGGATACCGACAGGTGCAGGCCGGCGCCGCCAGCCGCACGACGTACCGCATGGTGTTCTCCCGCGACGACTCCCCGGATGCACAGCAGCGGGCCGCAGCGACTCTCAACAGGGTTCGAGGGGGAGGGCCGGTTCTCCCGGACCTACCCGCGACACCAGCCGGACGAGTCTCTCCGGGCGCAGCCGCTGTGGCACGTCGAAGCGTGGCCGCCTACGAATCCTCCAGCGCCAAGGGGCTGGCAGTGGTCATCGGACTGGTCGGCGTCGGCGCTCTCCTCGCCGCCGTGGCACTTCGGGATTCTCCGGCCAACGCCATTGCGGCAGTTGTGGTGGGTGTTCTGTTCTTCGCGATGGCTGTCGCGACGCCGTCGCTGATGAGGCGCAGGTATGCGCGCGACCGGGCGATCGTGGACCGCTTCAACCAGGAGCGGGCGGCTGATGCCGGTGTCCCGCCGCCCCCGCCGCCTCCCCCGGGACCTGCCGGTAGCGACGGGTGGAAGGACAACGGTCAGTGATACGCATCGACTTCTCCGTGCCCACGGAGTTCGTGGAAGTGCCGATCGGCATCGATTTCGAGACCGCGTGGGCCGAGGTCAACGAGCGCAACGCACGCGCGTCCCTCGAAGCTGTGCCAGATCAAGAAACGTTGCCGGCCATGGCCCAGACCCTGCACCAGATCTCTGGGCTCCTGGCGAAAGAAGGTGTGGTCTACGCGGCCAACTGCCTTCATCTGGTGGATGGGAAGCCAGCACTCGGCTCCTTGGCGGTTGCGGTCATGGGCTTTCCGTACGGAGACGATGCAGCGATCGCGGTCCGGGGTGCCCTGCGGAGCGTCCTCGACGCCCGCGGATCTGGCTGGTCCGGCTCCGTCATCGACGCCCCCTGCGGCATGGCCGCAGTCGTCACCGGTGGCCAGAGCTACATCGTGCCCGCTGAGTTCGCACCTGATCACGTGGAGATCAAGGTTCCCACGGCCCAGTTCCAAGCAATGATCCCGATCCAGCGTCACTTGAGCGACGGCACTCAGGGAATGTGCATGGTCGCTTTCTCCACCCCGAACACGGACCACTGGGAGAACGTCTACGCACCCATGATGGCCACGATTCTGCGCAGCCTCCGTTTCACCAGCACCGCGGAGACTGCCAGCGTGTAGCAACGTCGGCTGCGCGTGGTGTCGCCCGGCTCACCGTCAGGCGGACACGGCGAGGGCGCCGGTGAGTTGGTCGCGTCCGGCTGTGTGCTGGGCAGTCTCTGATACGGGCGGGTTGTACGGCCGTCGCTGTTACTGATTGCTGACCTGGTCACGCCGCATCGGCGGCATGCTGTGCCCGCGGCTGTGCCCCCGATGCCCACTCCCGTACAGAGCCCAGGTGTTCGGGCTGCACCCCGATGTGCGGATCAGGCTGCACGAGGAGTGTGGGAAGGCCCCGTGCGGTGCGCTCCGCGGCCCCGGCGTGGTCGAGGCTGGTGAAATCATCGTCGATCCAGATTGCGGGTGCGTCGCCGAGCCAGATGCCGACGTAGTCGCGTTTCCAGAGGTAGCCACTGGGGTGGTTGGTGGTGATCTGCGGGCGCGGGAGATCGATGTACGGCAGAGGCGGGAGGCCGAGGAGTGGGCCGAGCAAGGTTGTGGCGTCTCGGCGCCAGCTTACGAACGGAGTCCTCGCAGAACTCATCCTCGACAGCACCGTGTGGGTCCGCACAGATGACGGGACTCTCCACATCGCGCCTCAACCGGGAGGCGGGCAAGTGGTCACATGGGGATACCGCGGCGGAGGGCCGGGCCGACTCATGGTGCTGATCCAGCGGATGCTGCAGGACGCGGCGTCGGACATGGAAGTCAGGAGCGACGCGGATTGGGACTGGTGCAGAGCGCCAAGCGGGCTGCAAGAACTGGTTGCGACAAGTTGGCCAAACGGCACTGTCTTCGCCCGTGCTGAGCTGGAAGAGGCATGTGCTCGGGAGAACCCGCCTGGTGTGCCGCCATATCGTCCTCGCCGCCCTCGTGCGTGAGCGGGCCGTGCGGGTGCGGTTGTGGTGGGCTCTGGGTGGGGAGCAATCGGCCATGGTCGACACAGCTGAAGAGGTGGCCGCGCGGCACGGGCTGGTGCCGTTGCCGGTCGAGGGTGGACTGTTCCGGCGGACCTGGGCCGGGCCGCCGGGTGCCGATGGGCGTCCCGCGGGGTCGGCGATCGTCGCGCTGCTGACCGACGTACCCGGTGACTTCTCCGCTCTGCACCGGCTCCCCATCGACGAGGTCTGGCACTTCTACGAGGGTGACCCGCTGGAACTGCTCCTCCTCGCACCCGACGGCACGGACCGGACCGCCGTACTGGGCGGTGCCGAGGGGCAGGTGCAGTTGGTGGTTCCGGCGGGGACGTGGATGGGGGCGCGGGTTCGGGGCGGTGGGCGGTGCGGGTGGGCGCTCTTCGGGACCACCATGGCGCCCGGCTTCCTCGACGAGGACTACGAGGGTGGGGACGCCGAGGAGCTGAGCGTGCGGTATCCGGGGCGGGAGGGGCTCATTCGGGAGCTGTGCCGGGTCGGGGCGCCGTTGCGGATGGGGAGTGGGACGGGGAGTGGGGTGGGGGTGGGGCAGGGGGTGAGTGGTGGTGAGGGGGCGCGTGATGGTGTGGTGTCGGGGCTTTCCGGGCGGGTTGCTCTGGTCACCGGTGCCAGCGGTGTCATCGGTGCCGGGGTCGCCCGGCGGTTCGCGCAGGCGGGGGCCGCGGTCGTGGTGCACTACCGGCGCGCCGGGCAGCGGGCCGAAGCGCTGGTCGGGGAGATCGTCGCGGCGGGCGGTGACGCCATCGCCGTACCGGCGGATCTGGCGGTCGAGGACGAGTGCCATCGCCTCGTCGAGAGGGCGTACGCGTGGCGCGGGCGCCTGGACTCGCTGGTCAACACCGCCGGGATCCAGCCTGTGCAGGAACTCGCCGGTATGAGCGGGGCGGACTGGCGGCAGGTCTCGGAGGCCAACGTGACGAGTGCGTTCTGCTGCACGCAGGCCGCCGCCGAGCTCATGGCCGGACAGGACGGCGGCGGTACGGTCACCCATATCGCGTCCATCGAAGGGTCCAGTCCCGCGCCCGGCCACGCGCACTACAGCGCGTCCAAGGCCGCCCTGATCATGTTCGCCCGTTCGGCGGCCCTGGAGTACGGGCCGCGCGGCATCCGCGTCAACAGCGTATCGCCGGGTCTGATCGAGCGGCCGGGGCTTGCCGAAGAGTGGCCCGACGGGGTGGCGCGGTGGGGCCGGGCGGCACCGCTCGGCAGGCTCGGGCGGCCCGAGGACGTCGGCAACGCGTGCGTGTTCCTCGCTTCGGATGCGGCTTCCTGGATCACGGGTACGGATCTGGTGGTGGATGGCGGGGTGGGGGCGCGGCCCACTTGGTAGTGGCGGGGGTCGTAGGCCGGTCAGTGGTCCAGGTAGGCCAGGACCGCCAGCACGCGGCGGTTGTCGGTGTCCGACGGGGGCAGGCCGAGCTTGGGGAAGATGTTGCCGATGTGCTTGGCGACGGCCTTCTCCGAGATGAACAGGGCCTCCGCGATGCCCGCGTTGGAGCGTCCCTGCGCCAGGCACCCCAGGACCTCGCGTTCGCGCGTGGTGAGCGTCGCCATGCCGGTGTCGCGGTCCTTGCGGACCAGCAGTTGCGAGACCACCTCGGGGTCCATGGCGGTGCCGCCCGCGGCGACGCGCTCGATCGTCGAGATGAACGCGGCACCGTTCGATACCCGGTCCTTCAGGACGTAGCCGACCCCCTCGGAACCGGTCGCCAGCAACTCGTGCGCGTACAGCGGCTCCACGTACTGGGAGAGCAACAGGACCGGCAGCCCGGGCACGCGGCCGCGCGCCGTCACGGCGGCGCGCAGGCCCTCGTCGCTGAAGCCCGGGGGGAGCCGGACGTCGACGATCGCGACGTCCGGCCGCAGTTCCGTGAGTGCGTCAAGGAGTTCGGGGCCGTTGTCGACGGCCGCGGCCACTTCGTGCCCGAAGGCGGTGAGGAGTCTGCTGAGACCGTCCCTCAGCAGGAAGTGGTCTTCGGCGAGGACAACGCGCACGGCACCTCCACCGTCACCATGGTCGGGCCGCCGGGCGGGCTGCTCACGGCGAGTACGCCGTCGAAGGTGGCCAGGCGTTGTTCGATGCCGCGCAGGCCCGAGCCGCGGGACGGGTCGGCTCCGCCGTGGCCGTCGTCGGTGATGGTGATGCGGAGGGAGCCGGAGCCCTTGGATGTGGATGTGGCTTCGGATGTGGTTTCGGATGCGGACTCGGATTTGGGCCCGGGCCCGGGTCCGGGTCCGGGTCCGGGGGCGGGGGCGGTTGCGGCTGCCGCTCCGGTAGCTGCTTCGGATCCGTCCGTGGTCGTGCGTGTGACGTCGGTGGGGGAATCGCCTTCGTGGCGGATGTCGATCCGGACGCGTTCCGCCCCGGCGTGCTTGGCGGCGTTCGCCATGATCTCCGAGACCGCGAAGTACACGGCCGACTCCACCGGCGGCTCGGGGCGTGCGGGCAGGTCGGCCACCACCTCGGTCCTGAGCGGGCTGATCAGCGCCAACGAGCGGATGGCGTCCGCGAGCCCGCGGTCCGCGAGTACCGGCGGGTGGATGCCGCGGACCAGGTCGCGCAGCTCCTGCAGCGCCTTGGTGGAGTTCTCGCGGGCCTCCACGAGCAGGGCGCGTACCGCGTCGGGGTTGGACTCCAGGAGGTGTTCGGCCGCGTCGAGTGTCATGCCCATCGCCACCAGGCGGACCTGCGCGCCGTCGTGCAGGTCGCGTTCGATGCGGCGGATCTCGGCCATCTGTGTGTCGACGGCGGCGGTACGGGTGGTCGTGAGGTGGTCGATGCGGTGCGCCATCTCGGCCAGTTCCGCGCGCAGTTCACCTTCGCTGGGGGCGAGCATCGCGCGGAGGTAGCACTCGTGCAACCGGACGGCGCGGGGCGCTGCCCAGTAGAACGCGAGCGGGAGCTGCAGGGCGCCGAGCACGCCGGCGAGGGCGGCCGTGGGCCAGTTCTGGACCGGTACGAAGAGGTACCAGATGCTGTCCCACCCATGGGACAACCGCGTGCCGAACACCGCTGTGACCAGCCCCCATACGCCGCTGATGAGCAGGGCGAGCGGGCCGAAGGCGATCGTGCCGCCGAGGTACGGATCGAGGCCCGCCCATCGCCAGTCACGCCATACCTGGCCCTCCTTGCCCGCCAACTGGGCGCGCAGGGCGAGGCCTTGGGAGCGGTCGGGGCGTTGGTCGTAGGGCGCGGGGAAGTCCTTGCCCGACCACTCCTCGGCCAGTGCGCGCTGGCGGTCCGCGAGTCTTCGTACGTGACGCATCGGGGCCGGCAGCAGCTTGGCGTTCGGGCCGCCCGCGAAGAAGACGTGGGCTTGGACCATCCAGAGGGAGAGCCAGAACGCGCGGAGGGAGAGGGCCCAGAGGAGGAGGGAACGTTTGAACGCGGTGGTGGTGTCGTTCCCCGTGGGTCCTCGGTGTGTGGTCATGGACTTCCCCCTCGCGCGTCTGAACTGCGGGTTCATGCCGTTTCACGCTGTCCGCGAGCTCATTATCGGGTGCGGGGCAGGGAGAAGTCGGTGGTGAAAACTCCCCTCTTCGGGGGCTCTCTTCGGGGGCTGATCGATGCTTCGAGGTATGGCTGCTTCAGGAGATGCGGGACAGCCAGGTGCGGAGCGCGGAGTTGAACTCGTCGGGGCGTTCCAGGTTCGGCATGTGGGCCGCCGCCTCCACGATGTGCAGCGCCGAGTCGGGGAGCGCGGCGTGCATGGCCTCGGCGTCGGAGACTGGGGTGTACGTGTCGTCGCGGCCGACGATCACGAGGGACGGGACGTCGACGCGGGTCAAGAGGGCGCGGTAGTCCGGGCGTTCGGCGCGGCCTCGCAGGGCGGCGGCCGCTCCCTCGGGCGGGGCGGACAGCATCATGCGGTGGACGGTCGCGGACGCCTCCGTGTTGTACGGGGCCACCATCTTGTCCCGTACGTCATCCGCGTATCCCCGCATGCCTTCGGCGAGAAGGCGGTCGGCGAGGGCGTTGCGGGCGGCCTTGCCGGACGGTGTCTCGGGGGCGGGGAATGTGTCGGCGAGGAGGAGGCCCGTGATGCGCTCCGGGAACAGGCGGTAGCACTCCATCACGATCTGGCCGCCCATGGAGAGGCCGCCGAGCGCGAACTTCTCGACGCCGAGGTGGTCCAGGAGAGTGGCGACGTCCTCGGCGAAGGTGGCGAAGTCGGTGGTGCCGGGGACGACGGTGGACTCGCCGTAGCCGCGGAGGTCGGGGGTGATGACGCGGTGGGTCGTGGCGAAGGCGGTGCGTTGGGGGGACCACATGGAGCGGTCGAAGGGGTGGCCGTGGAGGAGGACGAGGGGAGTGGTGGGGGTGGGGGTCCCGGTGGCGTCGGTCTTGCCCTCGCCGTCACCCTTGCCCTTGCCGTCACCCTTGCCCTCGCCGTCACCCTTGCCCTCGCCCCCGCCTATCGTTCCGTCTTCGCTCCTGCTTACGTCGTCGTAGCCGATGGTGATGCCGTTGAGCTGCGCGGTAGCCATGTGGGGAGGCTAGGCGTGGTCAAGTAGGCGGTGCAATAAGGTCTTTGCTCTCGGTGCAATGTTCGCGGGGCGGGGGCGGGGGCGGGGGCGGGCGCGGGGGCGGTACGGGGGTGGGTGTGCGGAGGGTTCGGGTGAGGGGCGTCGCTCCGCGACCAGGGAGACGGTCGGCGGGGCCGTGGAAGGTGAGGGGAATCATGGTTCGGCGGGACGAGTTTCGGCGCGTTGCGGATGATGTCGCCCGGCAGATCGAGGCCGGGGTGCTGCGGGCCGGGGACCAACTGCCTCCGCAACGGGTCTTCGCCCGGCGCAGGCGGATCGCCAACTCCACGGCCATCCGCGTGTACGGGGAGCTTGCGCGGCGGGGGCTGGTCGTGGGCGAGGTGGGGCGCGGGACGTTCGTACGGGCTGCCGCGCCGCATGTCGGCGGTGCTGTGGCTCTGACGGAGGGGGGCGCGGGGGCGGGAGTCGAGGAGGTGGGGCTGTCGGGGCTGTCGGGGCTGTCGGGGCTGTCGGGGCCGGCAAGGCCGCCGGGTCTGTCGGGTCTGTCGGGGCTCATCTCACTCGCCCCTCCCACCCACACCCCCACAACACCCCCCATCAACCTCGAACTCAACTACCCGGTCGTCGAAGGGCAGTCGGAGGCCATGAGCCGAGGCCTCACGCCGCTGCTGCGCGCCGACGTGTTGAGGGAGGTGACCCGGGTCGTCGCTCCCGGTGGAACCGCGGAGGCGCGGGATGCCGCCGTGTCCGTGCTGGCGCGCAGTGGCTGGCGGCCGGAAGCGGAGCGGGTGTTGTTCGCGGGGAACAGTCGGCAGGCCATCGCTGCCGCGCTCTCCTCGTTGGCGCGCCCCGGGGGCCGTATCGGGGTCGAGGAAGTGACATATCCGCTGGTGAAAGCCATCGCGGGGCAGCTCGGTGTGGAGCTCGTGCCGGTTGCCGTGGACGAGCAGGGCATGGTGCCGGGCGCGCTCGCCGACGCGCACGGGAAGGCCTCCCTCAGCGGCGTCTACGTACAGCCGACCCTGCAGAATCCGTTGTCCGTGACCGCGGGGGAGGAGCGGCGACAGGAGCTGGCCGACGTCATCGAGAGGTCGGGCGTGCTCGTCGTCGAGGACGGCACCTGGGGGTTCCTTGCCCCGGACGCGCCCGCTCCGCTTGTCGCCCGGCTGCCCGAGCGCGTCATCTTCGTCGACAGCCTCTCCAAACGGCTCGCGCCCGGCCTCACCGTCGGCATGCTCGTCGCCCCGGCCGCTCACCTGGACGCCCTCGCGCACTCCCTGCGGTCCGGGGCGTGGACGGCGGGGGCGTTCAACCTCGCGGCGGCCGTGCGGTGGATCGCCGACGGGACCGTGGAGAGGCTGGTCGCGGCCAAACGCGCCGACGCGGCCGTGCGGCACCGCATCGTGCGGGAGCGGCTGATCGACGCGGGGGTCAAGGGGCGGTTCCGTACCGATACCCGCGCCTATTACTGCTGGTGGGAGCTGCCCGCGCCGTGGCGTGCCGAGACCTTCGTCGCGGCGGCGGCGGACCGTGGCATCGGCGTCACGCCGGGCTCGGCCTTCGTCGCGGGCTCCCACTCGGTGCCGGACGCGGTGCGGATCGGGCTCGCGTCGCCGCCGCTGGATGTCCTCGCGGAGGCGTTGGGGGTGCTCGGGGATGTGGGCGGGCGGGGGCGGAGGACCCGTACGTCTTGAGGCGGACCCCGAGTCCGACCTCCGTCGCGCCGCAGAGGCTGTATTTCGTTCTGCGGCCGTACGGAAACCGGTGTCCGGGGCCGAAGACTGGTCTCATGCCCCTGAACAAGAAGAAGGCCGGTGTCCTCGTCCTCACCATGGCCGGGTGCCTGGTGGCCGCCGGTACCGTCGCCGTCGCGGCGCCCGCGCTCAAGGACAGCGCGCTGATGCCGGACGTCGTCAGTGAGCACGTCTTCAAGGAGAAGACGAAGTCCTTCGCGACGGCGGCGGACGCGCCCACCAAGGGTGACCTGGCGTTCGTGCTGCCCCGATGGGTCCCCAAGGACGCCGAGAACATCAAGGTGAAGGTGAAGACGACCGGTGCCGCGAAGCTGATCCGCTACACGCTCGGCGACGCCGGCGCGGGCAGCGGCGACGGGGGCGCCCGTAGCGGTGGCGTGCCGGTCGACCGGGGCGTTGCCTGCGGGGTCGGCGCACCCCGGATCGGTGCGCCGAAGCTCGACGCGTCATGGTGGCCCGACCGGACGCCGTCGCGGTCCCGTACGGAGTGCGGCGACTCCTACGCGTACCGGGTCGCGGTCCACGGAAACACCGTCTACGCGTGGACCAACGGGGACCTGTCTCCGGAGGCTGCGGGCCGGGCCCCTAAGGGGCAGCCGGGCTCCTAGGGAGCATCTGAGTCTGGCAGAGGAGGAAACACGCCGACCACGCTTGGCCCTCGGAGGGGAGTGACGTCTGCGATTTGCTCCAACCGATTCAGGAGCTCCGATGACAGGGCCCCACGGGCTTCGTCGGCTGTGTCGAGAGAGCGCCTGAGCGCCGCGGAGCCCGTGTCATCCAACAGCTCTCCCTTGATTACGGCTTCTCTCGTAAGCTCCGTCGCCCTCTTCAGCGCGGTCAGGACACGACGATGATCAGCGTTGCCGCTTGGCTGAACGCCCTGTACCGCATCCGGATGCGGGTACCCGTAGCTTGCGGGTGCTTGCCCATACCCGTACAGCGATGGAAAGGCCACTGTGGCTGGGTAGCCATAGGCTGACTGCTGGAGCCATAGGCCGTCGTGCAGTGCCTGATCGAATGCAGCTTGCGCTTCAGCCCGCGCAACCAGAACCTGTTCGTCGAACCTTTCGATTTCTACTGTTCGTCCTAGCCCAAGGTCTTGGATGGTCCTGGCCAACAGATCACTCCAGTCACGCGTAGAAGTGCGTATTCGAATGATCCGTTTTGTTGCGGACTCACGCTTCACCCCTTGCGCTTCATCGCGCGCCTGCTCGCGGAGAGCGGCAGCCTGCGCTTCGGCTGCGGCTCGCTCCTCGGCGGCTGCGGCTCGCTCCTCGGCGGCTGCCAGCCGCGCCTCGGCTAGCGAGCGCCGCTGCATTTGAAGGGGCCCCCAGTAGGCAGCAGCGCTTGTGGCCAGTGCTCCCCCGAGCGCGCCCAACAACCCGTAGAGAGTTTCGGACATAACCGCATTGTGTCCCTACGCTGCCACGCAGGGTAAGGGTGACGGGCGCAAAACCAGTCAGCAGGGCGACCTTCGCCTGATACGGCACTGGTTGAGCGTGTGAACTCAGAGTGATGACGGGGCCGGGGGCGGCTTGGGGAGCCGGACGTCCTTGCCCGGACGGGCCATCGACAGGTAGGTGAGGCTCCGTTCGCCGTCGCGGTAGCCGCCGAGGCGGGCATCAAGCACTCCATAAATTCCGAACTCTACGAGGACCACGGCCCTCACCTGAGGGAAACCGAAGGGGAGGCCAAGGCACAGGGCCAGAACGAAGTACACGACCAGTCGCGCCGGTAGGAGACGGCGCCGTCGCTGGGGTCAGCACACCTAGGCGGGGGTGCCGGACAGGGTCCCAGGTACTTATGAGGATCCTGTCAGGCCTGCGTGCGAATCCCATTTGCCTCTCCTGCAACACGCGATGCATGCCTATCCTCAACGCCATGTGCGCTTTTGTCCTGGTCGCGGAGGACGACGAAAAACAGGCCGAGCTGGTCCGCCGCTATCTGGAGCGCGAGGGCCACGCCGTCGCCGTCGTCCACGACGGGTCAGCCGCCCTCGCCGCGATGCGGCACCGGTCGCCGGACCTGCTGATCCTCGACGTGATGATGCCCGGCACCGACGGCCTGGAGGTCACCAGGCTCCTGCGGGGCGGTGCTGGTCCCGCCGGGCTGACCCGCCTGCCGATCCTGATGCTGACCGCCCGTTCCACGGAGGACGACCTGCTCGCGGGCCTCGATCTGGGCGCCGACGACTACCTCACCAAGCCGTACAGCCCTCGCGAGCTGATGGCCCGGGTGCGGACGTTGCTGCGGCGTGCGAGCGGCATCCACCCGCCGCTGTCCGGCACCGACCGGCGGATCCTGCGCGTCGCCGGTCTCGTCGTAGATCCGCTGCGGCACGAGGTGACGGTCGACGGGCGCTACGTCGACTGCACGCCCGGCGAGTTCGACCTGCTGAGCGCGCTCGCGGAGGAGCCGGACCGGGTCTTCACGCGGCCCCAGCTCCTCGACCGGATCCACGGCTCGTCCGGCTACATATCCGTGCGTACGGTCGACGTGCACATCCTCAACCTGCGCAAGAAGATCGAGACCGACCCGCGCCGCCCCGACCGGCTCGTGACGGTTTTCGGGGTGGGGTACAAGTTGGTCGGTAGCGGTAGCGGTAGCGGTAGCGGTAGCGGTAGCGGTAGCGGTAGCGGTAGCGGTAGCGGTAGCGGTAGCGGCAGTGCCAGCAGTACCGGCACCGGTACCGGCACTGGTGAACCCGTCGTGAGCGGTGCGGTCGCCAATGGGGCGGCGGCACGACGTGGCGCGTGACATTCCGCTCCGCAAGAGCCTCCTCGCACGCCTCCTCGCCGTATCCGTCCTCGTCTCCGTCGGCTCGATCGCCGCCACCGCCTGGCTCGCGGCGCAGACGACGTCCGGTGCGCTGCGGCAGGAGCAGGGCCAGGTCCTCGCCGACGACGCCCGCATCTACGACAAGCTCCTCGGCGTCGGCGCGAGCGCCCCGGAGTGGCGGGGAGCCGAAGAGGCCGTACGCGAACTGTCCCGGAGTACCGGTCGCCGGGTCGCCCTCACCACGCAGGACCGCAAGGTCATCGCGGACTCGGCAGCCCCGAGAGGGCAAGGCGCTTCGGCGGACGGCCACGGCGAGGGCGGTTCGAAGAAGGACTCGGGGAACGCCCCCAAGACGGACCCCAAGACGGACCCCAAGACGGACCCCAAGACGGACCCCAAGACAGACCCGGACAAGGGCTCAAAGGGCAGCCCTGAGGGGAGCTCGAAGAAGGGCCCGCACGAGGACGACTCCAGGCGTACCTCCCTCCCCCCGACCGCCTCCGCCGTCCTCGACCCGCTCGCCGTCGATTCCATGCTCTCCCCGGAACGTACGGGCGACGACACGAGCACCACCGACTCCACCCAGTCCGCCGACTCCACCGGCCGGGACACGGTCGCCCCGAACGGCACCGCCAAGGGCCACGCGGCCGACCGCATCGACCCGCGCGCGGTCGGCCCCTACCGCCTCACCAAGGCGGAACGCGTCCGGCTCAAAGAAGCCGCCGACAAGAGCGCGGCCTGCGTGACCGACATGGGCGGGAGCGCGCAGGTCGTCGTCGGCCCGGGTGGGCGCCCGACCATCCAGATCGCACACGACCCGGACGACTCCCTGCGGGCCCGCTGCCGTATGCCCCCGCTCGAAATGCCGACCGCGACCGAGCAGAAGGCCCTCAAGAAGCTCAACTCCCTCACCGACGCCTGTATGAAGCGGCACGGTCTCGACCCGGTCCCCGTCAGCCTCGACCTGACCGGGCGGTACGGCCCGAAGCCGGTCGGCGCCGCCGTCCCGACGTACCCGACCATCGAGCCCGACCCGGCGTCCGGGGCGGTCCCCGTGGATCCCGGCCCCGCCGGTGCGGCCGACTTCGAAGCAGTCCCGCCCACCTCCGACGCCGCGGCCACGGCCGCCGCCACCGCCTCCTGCGTCGACACCGCGCGCCGCGAACAGCTCGGCCCCTACGTCTCCTCACCCGCGCTGCTCTTCATCACCAGCTCCGACGGCACGCGGAGCACGCCCGGCTTCAGCCTCTCCCGGGGCAACACCGCGCGTCTTGCCGGGCTCGCCGCGGCCGTCCTCGCCGTCACCGTCGCGGTCACCGCGCTCGCCGCGACCCGGCTCACCCGGCCGTTGCGCGCGCTCACCGCCGCGACCCGGCGCATGAAGGCGGACGAGACGAGCGAACCGGTTTCCGAGCGGGCCACCCGCTCGGCGGGCGAGATCAGCCAACTCGCCGCCGCCTTCAACGACATGGCCGCCCACCGCAAGGCCCTGGAGGAACAGCGCAAGGCGATGGTCAGCGACGTGGCGCACGAGTTGCGCACTCCGCTGTCCAACATCCGGGGCTGGCTGGAGGCAGCGGAGGACGGCGTCGTCGACACCAACCCCGAACTGGTCACCTCGCTCCTCGAAGAGGCACTGCTGCTCCAGCACATCGTCGACGACCTGCAGGACCTGGCGGCCGCCGACGCCGGCACGCTCCGGCTGCACCGCGAACCGGTGCGCGCCGCCGAGATCGCCGAGCAGGTGGCGGCCGCGCACCAGGCGCGCGCGGAGACGGCCGGGGTGCGCCTCAGGGCCACCGCGTTCGGTGACCCGTGGGTGCGGGCCGACCCGCTGCGGCTGCGCCAGGCGATCGGCAACCTCGTCTCCAACGCCGTCCGCCACACCCCCGAGGGCGGCAACGTCCGCATCAGCTGCCGCACCACGGACGACGCCGTACTCATCGAGGTCGCCGACACCGGTACGGGTATCGCGCGCGCCGACCTGCCGCACGTCTTCGACCGCTTCTGGCGCGCGGACAAGTCGCGGACCCGCGCGACGGGCGGCAGCGGGCTCGGCCTCTCGATCGTCCGGAAGTTGGTGGAGGCGCACGACGGCACGGTGACGGCGGAGAGCGTGCCGGGGAAGGGGTCGCTGTTCACCGTGCGGTTGCCGGTGGCGTGACGGGGGTGGTGTGACGGGGGTGATGAGTGGGCCCGGGGTGGTTTCGGGAGTGGTGCCGGGAGTGGTGCCGGGAGGCTTCGACGACGTGATCTCACCCTGGTGAGGGTGACTCCGGCTTCGTGGAGATGTGGCGAGGGGACTGCGGAGGCGTGGCGGCGTCGGCGTAGAGACGGCGTGGAGGAATCCGGCCGGGGTGCGGTGCCCGGCGGGGCCCGAATCCGCTATGGGCCGCGGGCGGCGCGGACGGCGGCAGTGCGAAAGCCCCGGTCGTTCACCTCCGCCGACCGGGGCTCTCTCTGCATCCGGACCCGGCCGCGGCGGCGACACTCCCCCGAGCTACGCGCTGTGCGCGAGTACCGGCGGGCCAGGTCCGATGTAGAGATCAGATCAGGGGTCGCCAACAGATCGCTAACATGTGGCCAACGGTCCTCCGGCCCGGTGCGATTGGCCGGAACTCACCGGTGAGGGGCAGCGGGGCGACACGGCGATACGACACAGCGACACGAGACAGCGGTACGACACAGCGACACGAGACAGCGGGACGGCACGGGGGACAGGCGTGAGTGAGCGACGCGGGCTGCGCTTCGGCCTGCTCGGTGCTCCCGCGGTGTACGACGCCGGGGGCGAGCCGCAGCCTGTGCGCAGCGCCAAGGGGCGCGCCCTGTTGGCCGCGCTTCTCCTGGAACCCGACAGGGCCGTCTCCCTCGGTGCCCTCAAGGACGCGCTGTGGGACGGCTTCCCGCCCCCTTCCGCACACGCCTCCCTCCAGAACCATGTGACGCGATTGCGCCGCCTCCTCGACGATCCGGGGCGGCTGCGTGCGGTGCCGCCGGGGTACCGGTTGCGGGTGGACGACGGTGAGTTGGACGTCCGCGTCTTCGAACGCCTGGTGGCGGGCGCGCGGGCCGCGCACGCCGAGCGGGACTGGGCGCGGGCCGCGGCCGACGCGACGGAGGCGCTCGCGCTGTGGCGCGGCACGCCGTTGAGCGGCCTGCCGGACCCGCTGGCCGGCCATCCCCTCGTATCGCGCCTGGAAGAGGCACGCCTCTCTGCCCTCCAGTGGCGGTACGACGCCGAACTGGAACTCGGCACGGGGCTCGCCGCGCTCGCGCCCGAGCTCACCGCTCTCGTCGCGGAGCATCCCCTCCGTGAGGCCTTCCACCGTCAGCTGATGCTCGTACTCCACCGCACGGGTCGGCAGGCGGAGGCCCTCGCCGTCCACCGTGAACTGCGGCGCGGGCTCGTGGAGGAGCTCGGCGTGGAGCCGGGGGAGGGGGTTCAAAGGGCGCATCAGGAGGTGTTGCGGGGGGATGGGCAGGGGCGGGAGTGGGAGCGGGGGGAGGGGCAAGGGGCGGGTTCGGGTAGTCCGGATCCCGGAGATTCGGCTGGCCCCGAGGGAGGAGCGGTCGCCGGGGGCGTGACGGAAGCGGGTGGTGCCGGTCGTGGCGGTTCCGGTGAGGGCGCCGACCCTGTTGACGGCGCCGATCCCGGTGAGGGCGCCGATCCTGTTGTCGGCACCGGCCCTGTTGTCGGCACCCACCCTGCCGACGGCACCGATCCTGCCGGCGGCACCCACCCTGCTGACGACGTCGGTCGAGTCGGTCGTGTCGGGCGCACCGGTTCCGGCGCCCGCACCGAAGAGGTCCGCCCCGCCCAACTCCCGCCCGCCCCCGCCCACTTCACCGGCCGCGACGACACAGTCCGAGCCCTCCGACTCGCACTCGCCGAAGTCACTCAACCTGCCGAAGGCCTCCGTCCTGCCGACGGCCTCCCCCCTGCCCACGGCTCCCGCCCCGCCGACAGCCCCCGCCTCGCCGTCGTCTCCGGTATGGCCGGGGTCGGCAAGAGCGCCCTCGCCGTACACGTGGCGCACGCGCTGCGGGAGGAGTTTCCGGACGGGCAGCTCTACGTCAATCTGCGCGGCGCGACCCCGGGCATGGCCCCCCTCACCCCCGGGCAGGCCCTCGCCGCGCTCCTGCGCGACCTCGGTGCCGAGCCGCCCCACACGCCGGAACGCCCCGAGAACTTCGACGTGGCGAGCGCGTTGCTCCGCTCGCTGCTCGCGCCCACTCGCACGCTCATGGTCCTGGACGACGCCGCGACCGCCGCGCAGGTGCGGCCGCTGCTGCCCGCGGGGCCCGGCTGCGCGGTCGTCGTCACCAGCCGTTCGCCGCTGACCGCCCTCGACGGCGCCGCCCGTTTCCCGCTCGATCCGCTCTCCGACGGGGACAGCGCCGCACTCCTGCGCGCCGTGTCCGGCCGCGCCGGGCTCGACGCCGGGCATCCCCTCGTCGAACTCGCGGGCCGCCTTCCGCTCGCCCTGCGCATCGTCGCGGCCCGGCTCGCCGCCCGCCGCGCGCTGACCCCGGACGCCCTCGCCGAGCTCCTCACCGTCAGTGGCGGGCGGCTGCACCACCTGGAGTACGACGACCTCAGCGTGCGCCGTTCGCTCGCCGTCGCCCTGGACGCCCTGCGCACCTCCGACCGCGAGGCCGACCGCGACGCCGCTCTCGCCCTCGGCCGGATCGGCGCGCTGGACCTGCCGGAGTACGGAGTGCCGCTCATCGCCCGCCTGTTGGGCACCGACGAGCTGCGGGCGGGCGCGGCGCTCGACCGGCTCGTCGACGTCGCCCTCCTCGACGAGAGGTGCTTCGGCCGCTACACCCCGCACGATCTCGTACGCGACTTCGCGAGGGAGACGGCCTGTTCCGACCCGACGGACTGCGCCGACGCCGTGGAAGAGGCCTTCCGCTGGTACACCGAGTCCGCCCGCCGCACCCTCCTCGCGATCCTGCCGCAGGGGCTGGACCGGAGCGACCGCCTGCGCGGCGTGGGACCCGGTGACCCCACGGGACCCGACTTCCCGTCCGCCGAGGCCGCCTTCGCCTGGGGCGACACCGAGCTCGCCAACATCATCGCCCTGACCGAGCGGCACCGGGACCCCGCCGGCCTGCTCCCCGTCCTGGTCCGCTGCTTCTTCCCGTACCTGCAACGCCGCGGCCGCCTCCCCGAACTGGGCACGCTCAGCGCACTCGCCCTGTCCGCCGCCCGCCGCCAGGGCGACCTGGGCGCCGAGGCCCAGGCCCTCACCGACCTCGCGGGGCTGCACTTCATGTCCGGGCGCGCCGGGGAGGCCCTGGCGCTCAACGACGAGGCCCTCGCCATCTGGAGGGCGCTCGGCATCGTGTCCTGTGTGCGTCGCGGCCTCAACAACCGCGGCCTGCTCCTCGAAGGCCTCGGACGCCACGCCGAGTCCGCCGACGCCCTCCACCAGAGCCTCGACCTCGCCAAGGAACTCGCCGACCCGCTCAGCGAGGCGATCACCTACAGCCACCTCGGCAACCTCTACGAGCACACGGACGCCCGCGCCGCCATCGCCCACCACGAACGCAGCCTCGCCATCGGCGAGAGCATCGGGCACGCCGTCGTACGCCAGTCCGCCCACTGCAACATCGGCTACGCCCACCTCACCCTCGGCGAACCCTCCGACGCCCTCGCGCACTTCGAGGAGAGCCTGCGCCTGCACGGCGAGTACCAGGACTGGCACGGGGCGTCCCAGGCGCGCCTCGGGCTGGTCCGCGCCCTGCGCGAGCTCTTCCGCCTGGGGGACGCGACGCGCGAGTGCGTCGCCCTCCTCGACCACGCCGAACGGCGAGGCGACGCGCACATGACGGGGCTCGCCCGTCATCAGCGCGGCCTCCTGCTCCGGGCGGCGGGGCGCGCCGACGAGGCGTACGAGCAGTGGACGGCCGCGCTCAGTGCGCTGGACGGCACGGACAGCAGAGTGGTCGGGGAGCTCCGGGCGCTGATCGCGGAGCTGGATGCCACGGCTTAGCGGTACGGCTTAGCGGTACGGCTCAGCGATATGGCTCAGCGATATGGGTCAGCGATGCGGCTTGGCCTTGTGTGTCGTGGGCTTACGACGCTCACTTCGCGTCGGCGTAGCACTCCACGACCGCCGTCGTGAACGGGAAGCGGACCGGTGTCTCCCCGAAGGCGATCCGGCCCGCGAGCTCGCCCGCCTCCCGTACGGCGAGCGCCACCGTCTCCGCCTCCTCGGCGGGACAGTGCACGATGACCTCGTCGTGCTGGAAGAAGACGAGCTCGGCCCGCAGTCCGTCCTCCGCGATCGACCGGCGCAGCGCGGCCAGCATCAGCAGCGCCCAGTCGGCCGCGCTGCCCTGCACCACGAAGTTGCGCGTGAAACGGCCTCGCGCGCGGGCGTCGGTGGAGGCGTAACCCGGGGTGAACTCGGCGCCCACCGGGGTCAGTTCGGCCTCTTGGGGGATGCCCGCCTCGTCGTCGTCCCCGGCGCCCGCCGCCGGTGGGCTGGTCCGGCCCAGCCAGGTCCGTACGAGCCGGCCCTCCTCGCCGGCCTTCGCCGCGTCGTCGACGTAGGCGACGGCCAGCGGGAAGCGGCGGCGCAGCGCGGCCAGGTTCTTCAGGCCGTCGCCCGACGTCTGCCCGTACACGGCGCCGAGCAGCGCGATCTTCGCGTGCTCGCGGTCACCGGAGAACGCGCGGTCGGACAGCCGGGTGTAGAGGTCCTCCTCGCTCCCCGCCACCTCCATCAGGCCCCGGTCGCGCGAGATCGCGGCGAGGACTCTCGGCTCCATCTGGTCGGCGTCGGCGACGACGAGCCGCCAGCCCGGGTCGGCGACGACGGCCCTGCGGATCACCTTCGGGATCTGGAGCGCCCCGCCGCCGTTGGTCGTCCAGCGGCCGCTGGACGAGCCGCCCGGTGTGTACTCGGGGCGGAAACGGCCGTCGTGCACCCAGTCCTGGAGCCAGCTCCAGCCGTGTGCCGTCCAGATCCGGTACAGCTTCTTGTACTCGATGAGGGGCTTCACCGCGGGGTGGTCGATCCCCTCGATCTCCCAGCGCCGCGTCGACCTCACCCTGATGCCGGCCTGCGCGAACGCCTTGACGACGTCCGCGGCCAGATCCGGGCGGACCCGGCGCCCGAACGCGGCGGACACCTCGTCGGCCAGCTCCGCGAGGCGACGGGGCTCGCCGCCGCCCGCGTACCGCTCGCCGAGGAGTTCGTGCAGGAGTTCGCGGTGGACGTCGGCGCGCCAGGGCAGGCCCGCGGCGTTCATCTCGGCGGCCACCAGCATGCCCGCGGACTCGGACGCGGTGAGCAGGCGCATGCGGCCGGGGCGGTCGGTGGCGTCGTGTCTTCGCTGCTGCTCCGTGTGGACCTCGGCGAGATCCGCGAGGGATACGTCGACGCCGCCGGGCCGGGGCTCGAACAGGGAGTCCTGCGTACCGGGCTCGGCGGCGCGGGGCCTGGGGTCGGGGGGTACGGGGGCGTTGCGGAGGCGGGCGAGCGCGGCGGCGGCGGAGCGGGGCTCGCCGAGGCGGCCCTCGTGGCCGAGGAGGAGCAGTTCGGCGGCCTCGATGTCGTAGCAGCGCTCCACGCGGACGCCTGCGGCGAGCAGGCGCGGGTAGAGGCCGGCGGTGTTCCGCCAGATCCAGCGGGTCACGCCTTGCCGCTTCCGGACGGCTTCGACCAGGTCGGGCTCGTGGACGGGGGCGGCGGTGGGGCGGCCGTCGGCGCCCACGGGGACGAGGTCCGCACCGCGCCCCTCACCTGCGGCGATGAGCCACCGTTCGCTGTCCATACGGGGAGTCTCGCACTCGGCACTGACATTTCCTGGCGGGGCGCCTTGGGCGGGGTTCGCCTGTTGTTCGTCTGTGGGGCGGGGCCGCGGGGGTATGTGCGTACTCGCTATCCCTGCGTCACGCTGCACGGACAATGGGGCTATAGCGTGCTCGGTGCTCCGTTCGCACATACCCCCACGTCCCCTCGGGAGCGCGTGCGACTGCGGCCCGGTGGGGGTGTCCCTAGTCCCGCCGTGCGTTGCGGGGCAAACAGGTGGGTGGGTGGGATGCATCCGTCGCGAAGCGGCGGGCCTGTCCGCACCCGCGGACGGAAGACGGGGGGCACCGCCCACCCATCCATCCGCCGGTCGGCCGCCCCCGGCGTGCGGCTCCCGGCGAGAGCCGACAGGCTCGGCCCATGCGAGTGGCGCTGGCGCAGACCGACTGCGCCCTGGGCGAGGTCGGGCAGAACCTGGAGACCGCACGGGACCAGGTCGCCCAGGCGGCGACCCAGGGCGCCGACCTCGTCGTGTTCCCGGAGCTGAGCCTGCACGGGTACCACCTGGGCGGTCTGCGGGAGGACACCTCGGTCACCACCGACGACCCGCGCCTGCTCGCCCTGGCCGAGCCCGGAGGACCGGACGTCCTGGTCGGCCTTCACGAGCACACCAGTCTGCGCGCGTACAACACGGCGGCGTACTTCACGGGCGGCCGCCTGCTGCACGCGCACCGGAAGCTGTACCTGCCCAACTACCTGGCATGGGAGGAGCGCAAGCACGTCAGCCCCGGCCAGCACCTGCGCGCGTACGACCTGCCCGGTGGGCACGGCCGTGCCGCCACCCTCGTCTGCAACGACGCGTGGCAGCCCGTGTTGCCCTGGCTCGCCGTGCAGGACGGGGCCGAGGTCATCCTCGTACCGACCAACAGCGCGGCGAGCCTGGACCCCGAGGCCATGGACACCGGCCTGTACTGGGACACGCTGCTCTCGTACACCGCCCGCATGCTGCAGTGCTGGGTCGTCTTCGTGAACCGGGTCGGCAATGAGAACGGCGCGTCGTTCTGGGGCGGTTCACGCGTCGTCGACCCGCGCGGCACGGTCGTCGCGCAGGCGCCGAAGTGGGAGCCGGGCCTGGTGACGGTCGACATCGACGTGCACGAGGCGCGCCGGCAGCGCCGCGCCGTCCCGCTGGTCGCCGAGGCCCGCCTCGGCCTGGTCGACCGTGAGGTGCGGCGCCTCATCGACGAGGGCGGCGACAGCTGAGAGGGCGGCTACGCGCACCAGCCTCCCCCCTGGGGCCTCACCCCCCGCCCCTCCGGCGTCGCCCCCGCCATCCGCAGCAGCCCGAACTCCCGCCGCTGCAGCGCCACGACGAAGCCGAACGTCGACGCGGTGACGAACACCGACACGAAGGCGGCCACCCCGCCCGCCGTGCCGAGGAAGGCGTGGACGGCCGCGAGCGCCTCGGCGTCCCGTGCGGTGCCGGGATCGGCGCGGCGGCGGTCGTCGCCGGTGAGGACGAGGGCCCGTTCGCCGACGACCTCGCGCACGGCCCGCGCGGGGGCGTCGACCCCAACGGCATCGACCCCGACGGCATCGACCCCAACGGCGCCCCGCTCGTCACCGTCGGTCCGTACGGTTCCGAGCCGCCGGAGCTCGCGCAGAAGTTCGATATCCACAGGCTGTGGATGAAGGAGCGGCTTCGACACGTACGCGGTGCCGGGCCCTCTTTCGACCGGCAACGTCAGCCGGTCCTGGCCCATGACCACGACGGGCGATCCGGCGAACCGCACGGGCACCCGGTCCGGCGCCGTGCGGCTCGCGTCGAGCCCGAGCTCCATGGTGGTGGTGAGCCCGACGCCGAGGGCGACGGCCAGGAAGGCGCCGAGAAGGCTGCTCCACCGGCGGCGAAGGGAGGCGATGAGAACACGTTTCACCGTCCCGCCGCCTCCCGCTGCGGGCGACGGACACGGTCACCGCGTACGACGCTTTCGCTCATGCCCCGAGCCAACCGCCGGGCGCCGCGCGGAACGCGACCACTGGAGGGCGTACGAGGGTATGGCCTGCCCCACCCCTCCGGGGCCACCGCCCGTACCCCCCTACCCTTGTCCCATGGATTCGGTGATCGACAGGGCGTTCGCGGCGGCGCTGTACAGCGACGGCGACGACGGCCTGGACACCGGCGCGTCCCTGCTCGCCGCGGCCCCCGAGGCGGACGCCGAACTGCGCCGCCGCGGCGAGGAGTACCTGGGCCGCGCCTGGCGGCACGGGTGGCAGCCCGCCGATGTGATGCGCCTGGTCCGACGTGATCTGGACGACCCGCACGTGCGCCTGGCCGCAGGCTTGATCCGCGCCGAGACCGGCCGCTACGCCCATCTGCCGCCCCGCTGGGCGGCCCAGCTGACGGATGTCGACCCCGCCGTGGACGCCGCCCGGGACCGGGGCCGGGACCGCTTCGCCCGGGCCACCACCCACCTCCAGCTCTACCGTCTCCTCCTGCGCCTTCCCCCGATCGAACCGGCGGGTCCGCTCCCGGGCGAGACCGTCCCCGGCCCGGTCGAGGGCGAGCCGCGCCATCTCACCCGTATCCGCGCGCTCCTCGCCAAGGCGGAGGCGACCGGCTACCCCGAGGAGGCCGAGGCGCTCACCGCCAAGGCCCAGGAGCTGATGGCCAGGCACTCCCTCGACGAGGCGCTGCTCGCCGCCCGCACGCACGCGAAGGACACCCCGGCGGCCTGCCGCATCGGCGTGGACGCCCCCTACGAGACGGCGAAGGCGATCCTCCTCGACGCCGTCGCCGCCGCGAACCACTGCCGCGCGGTGTGGAACGAGGCGTTCGGCTTCTCGACCGTCGTCGGTTACGCGTCCGACCTGGAGTCGGTCGAACTGCTCCACACCTCCCTCCTGGTGCAGGGCACGGCCGCGATGACGAGGGCGGAGGCCGGGCAGCGCGCTGCGGGCCGCAAGCGGACGAAGACCTTCCGACAGTCCTTCCTGATGGCGTACGCGCACCGCGTCGGCGGACGCCTGGCCGCGGCGGGCGAGCACGCCGTGGCGGAGGCGGAGCAGGAGGCGCCGGGCACGACCGCCCTGCTCCCCGTCCTTGCCGCACGCGACGTCGCCGTCGACGACCACACCGAGCGGATGTTCCCCGAGACGACCACGACCCGGGTCAGGGGCGTGACGGACGGCGAGGGCTGGGCGCACGGCACGGCAGCGGCGGACCGGGCCGAGGTGGGGCACGGGGGACGAGGCCGGGGCCGCGGGCCTGCGCTGCCTTGAGGGTGGGCGGGCCGAAGGTGCGTCGGACGACGGCCTGGGCGGCTCGCCCTCGGCGCCACGAGGAACGCGGTCCGGCTCCAGTGCCAGTTCCAGTGCCAGTTCCAGTTCCAGTTCCAGTTCCAGTTTCTGAGGGTCCCTGGTCCGGTACGCCCCTGACCCCTGACGAGCGGGGTTCGCCGCGACCCTCGGGATCGGGTGGCGGCGGGTCTCTGCCCCCGCCGTGCGTGCGTCCCGGCTCCGCCCGACAGTGGCGCTGAGCGCGATGTGACGGCCCCGTCGGCCTCCCCCCGCCCCTGCTCCGCCCGATATGCCCCGTATCATCACAGAGTGACCTGGCTCCGCGCGCTGAAAGAGACAGCTCGCTCGGGTCTGACCGTCGAGCGCAAACGTCTGGAACCTCTGGTCGCCCTGCGCGGCGCCGCCGGTCTGGCCGTCGTCATCGGCGTCAGCCTCACGCTCTTCGGCCCCGCGGTGGCCGCCAGCTCCGCCTTCGGCGCGTTCCAGGCGGCCATCGCCACGTTCCAGCGCAGCTGGCGCCCCCGCCCCGAGCTCGCCCTGGCCTCCGGCACCAGCCTCGCCGTCTCGACCTTCCTCGGCTACCTCACCGGCTCCCACCTGCTCCTCTTCCTCGCGCTCCTCTGCCTCTGGACGTTCCTGGCGGGGCTGAGCTGGGCGGTGGGCCCGACGGTCGGCATCATCGCGTCGTCCAACGTCGCGATCATGCTGGTGACGGTCACGATTCCGAGCTCGGTCGCCGCGGCCGCGGGCCACGCGGCGATGATGGTCGTCGGCGGCTGCGTGCAGGCGGCGCTGGTGATCCTCTTTCCGGTACGCCGATGGGGCGCCCACCGGGACGCGCTGGCCGACGCGTTGGCGGCCGAGGCGGACTACGCCCGAAGGCTCCGCCACGATCCGGTGGCCCCCTTCGACCCCGAGCCCCTGATGGCGGCGCGCGACGCGGCGAGGATCACGCCCCGTCAGGCGCGCTCCCGCCCCGCGGAACTGCACGGCGCGCGCGGCCTCGCCGAACGCATCCGCCCGGTCCTCGCCTCCCTGGCCGACCCGGCCGTCGGCGTTCCGCCGGAGGGCGAGGAGAGGGACCGGGTACGCGAACTCCTCGGCGCGGCGGGCGCGGTCCTGGACGCCGCGGCCCGCGCGATCCGCCACGGCGACGAGGTCAGGATCCCTCCGGCGGCCGTGGCCGCGCTCCGCACACCCGACACGGGGGCGATCCTCACGGGTCCGGCGTACCGGGCGGCGACGCGGCTCGGGGCGCTCCTGAGGGACGTACTGGAAACGGCGGGCAATACGCATACGCAGAACGCCCCCGCGCATGACGCGGCGACATCCCCGGAACGTGGACCGGACGGCTCACCGGAACGTGGACCGGACGGCTCACCGGAGCGCGGACCGGACGGCTCACCGGAACGCGAACCGGAAGCCTCCACCGCACCGTCCCGGCCCACCCCCGAGCCCGAGCCCGAAGCCACACCCGGGCCCGAGCCCGCACCCCGGCCCGCACCGCGTACGCAGTCCGACACCCAGCCCGTCCCCCTCCTCCGGCCCACCCTCTTCGCCCTGCTCCCGGCCGCCCTGCGCACCATCCGCGCCGAGTTCCGGCACGACTCCCCGGTGACCCGGCACGCGATCCGGGTCACCGCCGTGGCCGCCGCGGGGTATCTGCTCGGCACCTGGATCCCGTTCGGGCACGGGTACTGGGCCCCCATGGCGTCGGTCATGGTGATGCGGCCGGACTTCTCGCAGACGTACTCCCGGGCCGTGGCCCGCTTCGGCGGCACGCTCGTCGGGGTCGCGCTGGCCACCGGCCTGGTCCAGCTGGCCCACCCCGGTACGGGCCTGTCCGCCGCGCTCGCCGTGCTCTGCGCCGGGATGATGTACCTGCTGATGCGCACCGGCCAGGTGGCCGCGCAGGCCTGTGTGGCCGCGTACGTCGTGTTCCTGCTCGGGATGGGCGGCCAGCAGTGGACGCAGACCGTGCCCGAGCGGGTGATCCTCACCCTGCTCGGCGGCGTCCTCGCGATGATCGCGTACGCGGTCTACCCCGCCTGGGAGACCCCGCGCCTGCGCACCCGCCTCGCCGACTGGCTGATCGCCGACGGCCGATACGCCGCCGCGGTCGTCGACCACTACGCCCACCCGGCGGGCAAGGCCTGCCCCGACGTACGGGAGGCCCTGCTCGCCGCCCGCGATGCCCGGATCGCCTGGCAGGAGGCGGGGAACCGCGCCAAGAACGAGCCGGTGCGCCACCGCGGCCTGTCCCGCGCGACCGCCGCCGACGCGGAGGAGGCGCTCGCCCAGCTCGGCCGCGTGGCGATGCTGATGGAGGCGCACCTGCCGGAGCGCGGTGACACCCCCGTACCCGCCGCCGCCCGCCTGGCCGAAGCGCTGCGCAAGGCGACGGAGCAGGGCGCGAAGGCGGTGCGCGAACGCCGCGTACCCAGGTGGGACGCGGTCCGCACGGCGCTGGCGGAGTGGGACGGCGAGGGAGTCCCCGACCGCGTCGTCCGCAGGGGAGCGGGACTTCTCCTTGAGACCCTCGACGAGCTGTCCGACGCCCTGGACACGGCGGCCCCGCCGATGCTGGTGGACGGCTCGGCCACGAAGCGGCCGACGGCCCCGGGCGCGGACGCCGAAGGGTCGCGGAGGCCGGAAGGTCCGGCGCCCCGCTGAGCGGCGCGGGGTCAGAGCCTGTCTTTGAACCCCCGCCTGCGCCCCGACGCCCGGCACGCACGCTCGGCGCACCGAACACCGCTGCGCCCGCGCTTCGCGCGGACGACGGGGGTTCAAAGACAGGCTCTCAGGACTGCGGCATGCCCGCCGTCGGAAGCCCCCCGGGCAGCTTGCCGCCCTTCGTCTTCAGGAACTCGTCCGTGCCCGCCCCCTCCCAGGCGACCTTCATCGACTTGCCGTCGACGGACTCGACCCGCCCCTTCGTACGGCCCGTGTCCCCCTTCGGGCATGTCAGCTCGATCACCCGCGCGCCCGTTCCGCCGCCCACCGACCCGCTGCACAGCACGTTCTCGCCGAGCAGCGTCGCCGTCCCGCCGGCGAAGGCGAGGGCGAGCGGCTTCCCGTCGGCCGTGGCGATCCACGTGCCTTCCAGGCTGCCGCCCTTGCTGCCGGAGCCATCGGACCCGCCGGTCTCGCCGGACCCGCCGGTCGAGTCTCCGCTCTCGGAACCGGAGCCCTCGGAGGGGCTGGACGCGGCCGAACCGCCGTCCTTCCCGCCGCCGTCACCGCCATCCCCGCCCCCGTCCCCGTCACTGCTGCAACCGGTCAGGACGAGCGCGGCGGCCAGACCGGCCACGGCGGCACCCATACGGACACTACGGACGTACCTACGCACTTCAAGTCCCCCTTGTGAAGACGGCGTTGCCGGGGGCGGGTCGGTCCCCGGCCAAATCGCGCGCCAAGCTACCAGGCGGACCTGCGAGAACCGCGAGGACTTGCGCGGCCTTGTGCGGACTTGTGCTCGGACCCGCGCTGTCCGTACGCGGAACTTCAGAGGTGGGCATCCGCGTTTGCATGGCAGACGGAAGGGGTGCGGGTGCAGTACTGAGATGCCTGTAACCAAGGGAACACCGCGCGTGCACGTGCATTTGCCCATGCATCGGCATGTGAACACAGCTATGATCCGGGACAGTTGACCACTGCATCTAGAGCCACTCATGGCACTGCACGACCGGGGAGCGACCTGTGCACCACGCGTTTAACGGCATGGCGGCCACGGAGCTTCACGGTGTGGTCTGGCAGAAGAGCAGGCACAGCAATTCGCAGGGTTCCTGCGTGGAGTTCGCGAAACTGCCGGGCGGCGATGTCGCCGTGCGCAACTCGCGGTTCCCGGACGGCCCGGCGCTCGTCTATACGCGAGCGGAGATCGAGGCGATGCTGCTCGGCATGAAGGACGGGGAGTTCGACCACTTGGTCGGCGGCTAGCCGAGCCCGGTCAGGCCGGGCCGAGCACCCTCAACCCAGCCGGAACAGCGCCCAGACCACCTTGCCGCGCAGTGCGCCGGCGAGCGGGTGCCAGCCCCAGCTGTCGCTGAAGGAGTCGACGAGGAACAGGCCGCGGCCCGACTCCGCGGAGAAGTCGTCGTCGTCGGCGTCGCGCGTGACCGGACTGTCGTCGCTGGGATCGCGTACCGCGCACACCAGCCGGGACGCCCAGCGCATCAGATGCAGCCGCACCGGCGGCTCCTGAGGGTCGCGCGGCGTGTCCGAGGGCAGCGCGTGGCGCAGCGCGTTGGTGACGAGTTCGGAGACGACCAGCGCTATGTCGTCGAACCGCTCCTCGAGGTCCCAGGTGCCGAGCGTCTTGCGGGTGAACTGCCGTGCGCTGCCCACCGCTTCGTAACGGGCGGGGAGTGCGACGGACGCCGCGTCGGAGACGGCCGATGGGTCGATCGGAGGTAGCCCCTGCCTCAACGGCTCGAGCATGGTCGATCCATTCGTCCCCATGCGAGGCACTCCCCGGTTTCGCGGTCATAGCGATGGAGCAATGGCGCGGTCGGTCGCCGATGGTGCGGTCGGTACAGCGGTGGCGCGCGGACCATGGTTCCGAATGCGTACAGCAGATGCAAGGGCAGATGCACGTGCACGCGCCGGACTTGGTCGATACCGTGCTGGTTCTTGCCCATTTCTTCCTCCGAATTCTTGTGGAGGCCTTTCGTAGGCTTTCCGTTTCTGTAACCGGACGTGTACGGCCCGAAGCGTTTAATGGCAGACTGCTGGCTTCCAGTCGATGGGGAGGATTGAGCGAAGTGACCGCAGGGGAGTCGAGCGGCTCAGTGGTACGGCGCATCCTGCTGGGCTCACAGCTGAGGCGGCTCAGGGAGTCGCGCGGCATCACCCGAGAAGCAGCCGGATACTCGATCCGCGCCTCCGAGTCGAAGATCAGCCGCATGGAGTTGGGACGGGTGAGCTTCAAGTCCAGGGACGTAGAGGACCTTCTGACGCTCTACGGCGTCACGGACGAGGCCGAGCGCGGCGCGCTCCTTTCGCTCGCCAAGGAGGCCAACCTCACGGGCTGGTGGCACAGTTACTCGGACGTCCTGCCCGGCTGGTTCCAGACGTACATCGGCCTGGAGGGCGCCGCCTCGCTCATCCGCGTCTACGAAGTCCAGTTCGTCAACGGCCTGTTGCAGACCGAGGCGTACGCGCACGCGGTCGTCGCACGCGGCATGAAGGGCGCGAGCCGGGGCGAGATCGACCGGCGCGTGGCGCTGCGCCTGGAGCGGCAGAAGCTTCTCGCCTCCGAGCACGCCCCCCGCTTCCACTGCGTCCTCGACGAGGCGGCGCTCCGACGCCCCTACGGCGACCGGGAGGTGATGCGCGGTCAGATACAGCACCTCATCGAGATCTCCGAGCGCCCGAACGTCACGCTCCAGGTGATGCCCTTCAGCTTCGGCGGGCACGCGGGCGAGAGCGGCGCCTTCACCATGCTGAGCTTCCCCGAGTCCGACCTCTCCGACGTCGTGTACGTGGAGCAGCTCACCGGCGCCCTCTACCTCGACAAGGCGGAGGAAGTCGCCCAGTACGAACGGGTGGTGGCGCAACTGCAGAAGGACAGCCCCGATCCGGTCGGCAGCCGGGATCTCTTGCGTGGTCTACTCCAACTCACCTGAAACGTAAGTACTATGACGCCAGATCAGGTGTCTGCTTCCGTTTGCGTCCGTCTGCTGCCGCGGCAAGGGGTGTCCCTCTCATGTCCTTCTTCACCGACCTGGCTCATCAGTACATCGACGGGGAGTGGAAGGCCGGGTCGGGGTCCTGGGACATCATCGACTTCAATCCGTACAACGGGGAGAAGCTGGCGTCCATCACGGTGGCCACCGCCGACGAGGTCGACCAGGCCTACCGCGCGGCGGAGCGCGCGCAGCGGGAATGGGCCGCGACCAATCCGTACACGCGGCGGGCCGTGTTCGAGCGCGCGCTGCGGATCGTCGAGGACCGCGAGGAAGAGATCACCGAGGCGATCATCGCCGAGCTGGGCGGCACCCGGCTCAAGGCGGCCTTCGAGATCCACCTCACCAAGGAGTTCCTGCGCGAGTCGGTGCACTTCGCGCTGCGCCCCGAGGGCCGGGTCCTGCCCTCGCCCGAGGACGGCAAGGAGAACCGCCTCTACCGCGAGCCGGTCGGCGTCGTGGGCGTCATCAGCCCCTTCAACTTCCCGCTGTTCCTGTCGCTCAAGACCGTCGCCCCCGCTCTCGCCCTCGGCAACGCGGTGGTGCTCAAGCCGCACCAGAACGCCCCGGTGATCGGCGGCAGCCTGCTCGCGAAGATCTTCGAGGACGCGGGCCTGCCCGCCGGCCTGCTCAACGTCGTGATCACGGACATAGCCGAGATAGGCGACGCCCTCATCGAGCACCCCGTGCCGAGCGTCATCTCCTTCACCGGCTCGGACCGCGTCGGCCGCCACGTGGCCACCGTCTGTGCCTCGCACTTCAAGCGCTCGGTCCTGGAGATGGGCGGCAACAGCGCGCTGATCGTCCTGGACGACGCCGACATCGACTACGCCGTGGACGCGGCGGTCTTCAGCCGCTTCGTGCACCAGGGCCAGGTCTGCATGGCCGCCAACCGCATCCTCGTGGACCGCTCCGTTGAGGCGGAGTTCACCGGGAAGTTCGTCGAGAAGGTCGCGAGCCTGAAGGTCGGCGACCCGGCGGACCCCGCGACGCACATCGGTCCGCTCATCAACTCCTCGCAGGCGGACGCCGTTTCGGCCGTCGTCGACCAGGCCGTCGCGGCGGGCGCGAAGGCCCTTCTGCACGGGCGCACGGACGGCAATCTGGTCGCCCCCTCCATCCTCACGGACCTGCCGGACGACTCGCCGGTCCGGCACCAGGAGATCTTCGGCCCGGTCGCCCTGCTCATGCCCTTCGACGGCGAGGACGAGGCGGTACGCATCGCCAACGACACCCCGTACGGCCTGAGCGGCGCGGTGCACACCGCCGACACCGAGCGCGGCGTACGCGTCGCCCGGCGGATCAGGACCGGCATGGTTCACGTGAACGACGGCACCGTGCACGACGAGGCGATCGTGCCGTTCGGCGGCGAGAAGAACTCCGGCGTCGGACGGCTGAACGGCGAGGCGACGGTGGACGCCTTCACCACTCAGAAGTGGATCTCGGTGCAGCACGGCAGGTCGCGCTTCCCGTTCTGAGCACTCATCTGAGCACTCGTCTGAGCACTCGAAGACAGGCCCTCACGTACGGAGTCACCCGGAGCCTTGCGGACAGAACCTGACCGCAAGGCTCCGTAGCGTCTGCGGTGTCGGAAAAGCCCCGGCGGAACAGCCCGTGCAAGCGGGCCGGAGAGAGGCGGACACCATGGTCACCCACGTCAGCGCGGAAGCTCACGGCGACGAGCGCGGCGCCCTGCTCGCCTTCGTGGAGGCCCAGCGCGGCGGCCTGCGCCGCTCGGTCATCGGCCTGACCGCCGAGCAGGCGAACGCCCGCCCCAGCGCGAGCGAGCTGTCCCTCGGCGGACTCGTGAAGCACGTCGCAGAGACCGAGCTGAACTGGCTGCGCATGGCCCAGCAGAAGCCGAACGACCGCGCCCGCACGCAGGAGACCTGGGGCGAGAGCTTCCGCCTCGTGGAGGGCGAGACGGTCGCGGAGGCCCTGGGTTTCTGGGACGAGGTCGCCCGCCAGACCGAGGAGTTCATCCGCGGGGTGCCGAGCCTCGACGACACCTTCCCGCTGCCCGAGGCGCCGTGGTTCCCGAAGGACGGCGTGGTGTCGATGCGCTGGATGATGCTGCACCTCGTCGAGGAGATCGCCCGGCACGCGGGCCACGCCGACATCGTCCGCGAGTCCCTGGACGGCAGGACGGCCTTCGAGCTGGTCGCCCTGGAGCGGGACGGCTCCTGACCCCGCTGGGTCCAGCCCCGTGCCCCTTACCTCGTATCCCGCACCCCGTACCCTAGTCAAAGTTGATGACTGAGGTGTTCAGGGAAGGCGCGGTGCATGTCAGCGATCCGGCTGCTGGTTCTCGGGGCCGTGCGCCAGCACGGCCGCGCCCACGGCTACCAGGTCCGCAACGACCTGGAGTACTGGGGCGCCCATGAGTGGTCCAACGCCAAGCCGGGCTCGATCTACCACGCGCTGAAGCAGCTGGCGAAGCAGGGCTTCCTGTACGCGCACGAGATCGCGCCGTCCACCGTGGGCGGCCCGCCGCGCACCGAGTACGAGGTCACGGAGAAGGGCACCGAGGAGTACTTCAGGCTGCTCCGCGATGCCCTCTCCACGTACGACCAGCGGCCGGACGTGCTCACGGCGGCCCTGGGCGTCATCGTGGACCTGCCGCGGGATGAGGCGGTCGCGCTGCTCCGCGAACGGGTGCGTGCCATGGAGGAGTGGCGCAAGACCGTCACCGAGTACTACACGCCCGAGGAAGGGCCCGGCCAGCTCGGCCACATCGGCGAGATCATGAACTACTGGGTGCACACGGCCGACGGTGGCATGGAGTGGGCGCGGGGCCTGATCGAGCGGATCGAGGGCGGCGCCTACACCTTCGCCGGCGAGGGCGAGCCGTTCGTCGGCGTGCTCGCCGATGGCGAGGAGAACCCTTACGGGAAGGGCGAGCCGCATCCGGGGGATCGCGACTAATCAAGTTTGACGAATCGCCTGGGCGGGGATACCTTTCTTCACCTAGTCAAGTTTGACTAGGTGGTGTGTGGGCGTGAAGGGAGTCGGATGGCGGACGCGATCGTCGTCGAAGGGGTACGGAAGCGGTTCGGGGAGAAGGTCGCACTCGACGGCCTCGACCTGGTGGCGGGGCGCGGCACGGTCCACGGCGTGCTCGGGCCGAACGGCGCGGGCAAGACCACGGCGGTGCGGGTGCTCGCCACCCTGCTCCGGGCGGACGAGGGGCGCGTGGAGGTCGCGGGGTGTGACGTGCGGCGCAGGCCCGACGAGGTGCGCAGGCGCATCGGCCTGCTCGGGCAGCACGCCGCGGTGGACGAGGAGCTGAGCGGCCGGCAGAACCTGGACATGTTCGGACGGCTGCATCACCTGGGCGCCCGCCACGCGCGCGTGCGGGCCGATGAGCTCCTGGAGCGGTTCGGCCTCGCGGACACCGGCCGCAAGGCCGTCAAGCAGTACAGCGGCGGCATGCGGCGCCGCCTGGACCTCGCGGCCTCCCTGGTCACGGACCCCGAGGTGCTCTTCCTGGACGAGCCCACCACGGGCCTGGACCCGCGTGGCCGCGCGGAGGTGTGGGACTCGGTGCGCTCGCTGGTCGGCGGCGGCACCACCGTGCTCCTGACGACGCAGTACCTGGAGGAGGCGGATCAGCTGGCCGACCGGATGTCGGTGATCGACGGGGGCCGGGTCGTCGCGGAGGGCACGGCGGACGACCTCAAGGGGAAGCTGGGCGGCGACCGGATCGACGTGGTGGTGCGGGACGCGGCGCACCTGCCGCGCACGGCCGAGCTGCTGCCGCACGGCGCCACGGTGGACGCGGACCGCCGCATGGTGTCCGCGCCCGTCACGGACCGCATGGAGGCCCTCACGGGCGTCGTACGGGCGCTGCTGGACGCGGGCATCGACGCCGAGGACGTGGCGCTGCGCAGGCCCACGCTGGACGAGGTGTTCCTGAGCCTTACGGGGCCCACGGGGTCTGCGCGACGCGAGGGGCGTACGGAAGACGGGGAACGTATGAAGGGGGCTGTGTGAGCAGTACGTATATGGCGCGCGGTACATCGGCCGTGGCGAGGGGTACGTCGGCGGGGTGGGCCCTCGCCGACTCCTGGACCATGACGCGGCGCGAACTCGCCCACTGGGCGCGGCAGCCCGTGCAGGTCCTGGTGGGCCTGGTCTTCCCGGTGATGCTGCTGCTGATGTTCACCTATCTGATCGGCGGCGGAAAGGGCATCGCGGGGGAGTACGCCGAGTTCCTGGTGCCCGGCATGTTCGCGCTGACGATGGTCTTCGGGCTCGACGCGACGATGCTCGCGGTCACCCAGGACCTGAACAAGGGCGTGATCGACCGGTTCCGCTCCATGCCGATGGCCAACGGCGCGGTGCTCGTGGGACGTTCGGTCGCCGACATGCTCCAGTCGTTCGTCTCGCTGATGGTGCTCATGGGCGTCGGGCTCGCGATCGGCTGGCGCTGGCACGGATCGTTCTGGGCGGTGCTCGCGGGCGTCGGGCTGCTCCTGATGCTGCGCTTCGCGATGCTGTGGCTCGGCATCCACCTGGCGATGATCGCGGGAAAGCCGGAGCTGGTGACGGCCGTGCAGATTCTGGTATGGCCGGTCGGCTTCCTCTCCAACGCCTTCACGGTGCCGGAGAACATGCCGGGCTGGCTGGGGACCGTGGTCGAGTGGAACCCGCTGTCCGCGACGGCCACTGCGGTCCGTGACCTCTTCGGCAACGACCCGGGGGTGGCGGAGACCTCCTGGGCGGCAGAACACGCGGGGCTCCTGGCGGTGTTGTGGCCGGTGGTGCTCGTGGGGATATTCCTGCCGTTGGCGGTCCGCAGGTTCGCGGCGCTGGGCCGGTAGCGGGTGACCGGTGGCCGGGTGGGCCGACGGCGCGGACTTGCACCTCACGTGGCGTGAGGACGCAGGCTGATCGGCGTACCGAAAGAAGAAGGGCGGAAGCCATGGGCTACTCCGTGGGACAGGTCGCCGGTTTCGCCGGAGTGACGGTGCGCACGCTGCACCACTACGACGAGATCGGCCTGCTCGTGCCCGGCGGGCGCAGCCACGCGGGTCACCGGCGCTACGACGACGCGGACCTTGACCGGCTGCAGCAGATCCTGTTCTACCGGGAGCTCGGCTTCCCCCTCGACGAGGTGGCGTCCCTCCTGGACGACCCGGACGTGAACCCCCGGGAGCACCTGCGCCGCCAGCACCAGCTGCTGACCGCGCGCATCCACCGGCTCCAGGACATGGCCGCCGCCGTCGAGACCGCCATGGAGGCGAAGAAGATGGGCATCAACCTCACGCCCGAGGAGAAGTTCGAGGTCTTCGGGGACCACGACCCCGACCAGTACGCGCAGGAGGTGGAGGAGCGCTGGGGCGACACGGAGGCCTACCGGGAGTCGCAGCGCAAGTCCGCCTCGTACACCAAGGAGGACTGGAAGCGCATCAACGACGAGTTCAACGCGGTGCACGCGCGCGTGGGCGACCTGCTGGCCCGGGGCGTCCCCGCCGACTCCACCGAGGCCATGGACGTCGCGGAGGAGCACCGCCTCTTCATCTCGGCGAACCACTACACGTGCTCGCGGGAGATGCACACCTGCCTCGGTGAGATGTACGTGTCGGACGAGCGCTTCACGGCCTTCTACGAGGCCATCAGGCCCGGGCTCGCGGTCTACCTGAGGGATGCGATCCTGGCGAACGCGGCGCGCGGCGAGTGACACGCACGGGCACTCCGTAAGGGTACGTACGCGGTAAGGGGCACCCGACCATGGCGGGTGGTCCTTACCGCGGCGGGCGGTCCCCGCACCACGCGGGTTTGTCCCAGTTGTCGCCCAGTGCATCCTGAGAAGGACGGTGGAACGCGGCCGGGCCGCCCCACGTTGATAACTTTGGGCGGCTGCACCCGCCGCCGCACCGCCCCCTCACCCTCAGGAGCCCGGAACCGTGACGACGCTTGCGCTCGGACCAAGCTGGCTGGATCCGGATCATCTGCTGAACCAGTTCGGCATCTGGGGTCTGCTCCTGATCGTCTTCGCGGAGTCAGGGCTGCTCATCGGCTTCTTCCTGCCGGGCGACTCGCTGCTGTTCACCACGGGCCTGCTGATCACCACGCACAAGCTCGACTTCCCGCTCTGGCTCGCGGTGCTGCTGATTTGCGTCGCGGCGATCCTCGGCGACCAGGCGGGCTACCTCTTCGGCAAGAAGGTCGGCCCCTCGCTCTTCAACCGCCCGGACTCCAAGCTCTTCAAGCAGGAGAATGTGGTCAAGGCCCACGACTTCTTCGAGAAGTACGGCCCGAAGTCCCTGGTCCTGGCCCGCTTCGTGCCGATCGTGCGGACGTTCACGCCGATCATCGCCGGCGTCTCCGGGATGCGGTACCGCTCGTTCATCACCTTCAACATCATCGGCGGTGTCCTGTGGGGCGCCGGCGTCACGCTGCTCGGCTCCTGGCTCGGCAACATCGAGTTCGTCCACAAGAACATCGAGGCGATCCTGATCCTGATCGTCCTTGTCTCGGTGGTGCCGATCGCCATCGAGTTCCTGCGGGCGCGCAGCAAGTCCAAGAAGGCGGCGACGGCCGAGGGCGGCCCGGCCCTGCGCGGCCGTCACGCGAAGCGTTAGACCACAGGGCACAGGCCACAGACCACAGGGCACAGGCCACGGGCGCCTGGCCCGCAGGCGCCCGGCCCGCAGGTCAGAAGCCCCTGGTCCGCTTCGCCGCACGGCGATTGGCCGCGGAGGCGGCCCCCGGCACCTTCAGGATGAGCCGGGAGACCTCGCTCCCCAGGTTCACGCCGATCGCGATGGCCAGGGCCGTCGCGACGGCCCTGGTGAGCGAGTTCATCCCGGTGTTCAGATCGTTCTGCGCCAGGGCGAGCAGCCCGAAGTACGTCGCGCTACCGGGCAGCAGCGGGCCGATCGCGGCCGTCACATAGGGGAGTGACGACGCGAACCGGTAGCGCGAGAAGAGCTGCCCGAACAGCCCCACGAGCCCGGCCGCCACGGCCGTCGCGGCGACGGGCGAGAGCTCCAGCGGGGTCTGCGCGAGGGCGCCGAACATCACCCAGGCGATGCCGCCGTTGAGGGTCACGATCAGCACGGTGTTACGTTCCTGCTGAAGCAGGATGGCGAAGGCGAGACTCAGCGCCATCGACGCCAGGATCTGGATGATCGGCCGCGACGACGTCACGCCGAACTTCGTCTCCGGAGTCAGATTCGTCGCGTCGAACATCACGCCGAGCGACAGCACGAGCAGCACACCGCAGACGATGCCCACGATGAGGTACATGACCTCGAGCAGGCGGGCGGCCGCGGTGATGTAGTAGCCGGTCAGACCGTCCTGCACACCCGCCACCAGGGCCCGCCCGGGGATCAGCGCGAAGAGTCCACCGGTGATGACCGCCGACGCCATCGACGCCTCGGTGTGCACGAAGCTGAGCGCCACGCCCATCCCGGCCGGCGGCATCGCGGCGCCCACGAACTGGTAGAACTCCGGCAGCCCGCGTCCCGCGCACAGCCACGCGAGCCGGTCGCCGAGCATCGCGCCCACAGCGGCCACGAGGAACACGAGCGCGCCACCGCCCACAAGCACCGACGCGGAGCCCGCCAGCAGCCCGCTGGCGGCCGTGAGCGCCCAGCCGGGGTAGGGGTGGCGGTTGCGCCGGATGCCCGCGAGACGGCGGTAGGCCTCCTCCAGGGAGACCTCGATGTCCGGGTCGCTGATGTCGTCCACCAGGTGGAAGACGGCCGCGAGCCGGGTGTAGTCGGTGCCCCGGCGGCGCACCGTCCGCGATGCCGTGACGGGGTCGTCCACGAGGGAGGGCTGGTGCGAGATCGACAGGAGCGTGAACGTCACGTTCGGCTCGCAGCGGTCCAGACCGTAGGAGCGGCAGACGGCGAACATCGCCGCCTCCACGTCCTCCGCGCCCTCGCCGCCCGCGAGCAGCAGCTCGCCGATACGCAGCGTCAGGTCGAGCACGCGCGGCACGGCCGGGCCGGCCTCGTCCTCCTGCTTCTGCGCGGCCTCCGGAGCGGGCCGCTCGGTGACCGGCATGCGCAGCATCGTGCGCATCTGGTCCTGCCAGGGCACCTCCTTGGTGAGCTTCACCAGGGGGATGCCCTGCGCGGGCGTGAAGGCCTGCGGGGCGTTGCGCGCGCTGTAGGTGTGCGGCGGGGTGAACGCCGACTTCTCGGTCTCCTGAGTCGTGGTGGACGGGGTGGCGAGACCGGTCGGCAGAGCGAACTCGGACGTGGTCTGGGACTCGTCCTCAACAGCCGGCGCCTGCGCCGCCACACCACTGGGTTGCACGAAGGCACTGCGGGCTTCGTCCGACTGAGGCTTGCGGTCCTCGGCCTCCTGCTCGGCCACTGATGCCCTCACTTCTCATAAGACTCGTACGCACCCTCCGTATGGCCAGTATGGGCACAGATACACGAACGGGCCGCGTGACCCCCAGGTCGCGCGGCCCGTCAGGAGCGAGTGGCTCAGTGGCCGCCCTCGTCCTTGAAGCGCTTGTAGGAACGCTCGATCTCGGCCTCGGCGTCCGTACGGCCGACCCAGTCGGCGCCCTCGACGGACTTGCCGGGCTCCAGGTCCTTGTAGACCTCGAAGAAGTGCTGGATCTCCAGGCGGTCGAACTCGGAGACGTGGTGGATGTCCCGCAGGTGCTCCACACGGGGGTCGGAGGCCGGGACGCAGAGCAGCTTGTCGTCGCCGCCCGCCTCGTCGGTCATCCGGAACATGCCGATCGCGCGGCACTTGATGAGGCAGCCCGGGAAGGTCGGCTCGTCCAGGATGACGAGTGCGTCCAGCGGGTCACCGTCCTCGCCGAGGGTGTTCTCGACGAAGCCGTAGTCCGCGGGGTAGCTGGTCGACGTGAAGAGGCGACGGTCCAGACGGATCCGGCCGGTCTCGTGGTCCACCTCGTACTTGTTCCGCGAACCCTTCGGAATCTCGATGGTGACGTCGAACTCCACGGGTGGCTCCTCCATGATCAGCACATACTTCGGGTGATTAAGTGTCCCTCACGCAGATGTGTGATCGCGAAAGGGGCTGGTCGTCGTGCCGGAGCTCAAGCCTTGGCAACGGCCTCGACAGCTTTTGAGACAGCTGCCAAAGCCCTTCGCCACCCAGCTCGCCGGGTTCTCCGGAAAGCTCACGACATGGCGGCTCACGGCGGTTTCCGCCGCGTTCGGCCTGGTCATCGCGGTCGGGGCGGTAGCCGCTTCCGGCCCTTGGGACTCCTCCGGTCAGCGTACGGCGGAGCGGGACCGGGCCGCTTCCCAGGAGGCCCTGGGTGGCGCAGATCACGCGGGTCGCGGGCCCGAAGGGTCGCCCGAAGCCGCCCCGAGCGCCCCTTCCGTGCTCGCCGGTCTCGGCGCGCCCGCCGGGGCGGCGCCCGCGCCGACACACAGCTCGCTCGCCGACGTACTCGATCCGCTCCTGAAGGACCCGGCGCTCGGACCCGAGCGGTCCGCCGTCGTGCTGGACGCGGCCTCGGGGAAACGGGTTTACGGCAAGGGCGCGGGCGACGGCCTCACCCCCGCCTCGACGATCAAGATCGCCACGGCGGTAGCGGCGCTCTCCGCGGCCGGTCCCGACCACCGCATCACCACGAAGACGATGCTCGGACCCGACACCTCCGGCGCGCCCGACGTGGTCCTTGTCGGCGGCGGCGACCCCACGCTGACCGCCCGCAAGGACGGCCGCTACACCGACACCGCGGCGAGCCTGCGGATCCTCGCCGAGGACACGGCGCGCTCCCTGAAGAGCCGCCGTATCGACAAGGTGAAGCTCTCGTACGACACGTCGCTGTACTCCGGACCCGCGCTGCACCCCATCGGCCCCAACGAGAACATCACGCCCGTCAGCGCCCTGATGGCCGACGAGGGACGGCTCGACGACTCCTCCAGCGGGCCCGCCCCGCGCGCGGAGGACCCGGCGGGTGACGCGGCGAAGAAGTTCGCGGGCTTCCTCAAGGACCACGGTGTCACCGTCACGTCGGACCCCGGCCCCGCCAAGGCCCCGCCCCGCGCCACCGCCCTCGCCAAGGTCGAGTCGCCTCCCCTGTCGGCCCTGGTCGAGCGGATGCTGACGCACAGCGACAACGACATCGCCGAGGCGCTGGCCCGCCAGGCGGCCGTCGCCGCGAAGGAGCCGGCGAGCTTCGAGGGGGCGGGCCGGGCGGTCCGCGCCCGGCTGTCCGAGCTGAGGCTCCCCCTCTCGGGGGCCAAGTTCACCGACGGCAGCGGCCTGGACCGCGCGGACCGCGTCTCCGCCGAACTCCTGGCGACCCTCCTGGACCGCGCCGCCGACCCGTCCCGCCCCGGCCTGCGCTCCGTGGTGACGGGCCTGCCGGTGGCGGGCTTCACCGGCACGCTCGTCGACCGGTACCCCAAGGACTCCCCGGGCACGGGCGTCGTCCGCGCCAAGACCGGCACGCTCACGGGGGTGAACAGTCTCGCGGGCACGGTGGTGGACGCGGACGGCCGTCTCCTGGTCTTCGCCTTCATGACCACGGGCACGACCGATCCCCAGGCGGCGCAGTCCACGCTGGACCACATGGCGTCCACCGTCGCCAACTGCGGCTGCCGCGCGGACCGCTGACTTCGTCTGCGCGTCCCGCACGGTGGCCCTGCGCCTGCGCGCCCACTTGCTGTTTGTCGCGCGGCTGACCGCGGTGTGTGGTTGCTCGCGCAGTTCCCCGCGCCCCTGAGGACCCTCCGGCCCCGCCCGCCGGATGGCACCCTGCGCCTGCGCGACGCACCTGCTGTTTGTTGTTCGCCCGCCCCCCCCCGCATGTGGCCGCTCGCGCAGTTCCCCGCGCCCCTGGGGACCCGGAGCCCGGCCACACCAGCGGGTCCCGCCCCGGGGCGCGGCCAGGGGCGCGGGGAACTGCGCGCCCAGCCACGCACGGCGGACAGCCGAGGAACAGAGGCGAGCCCCCCCCAGGGGCGCGAGGAACTGCGCGCCCAGCCACACACGGCGGACAGCCGAGGAACAGAGGCGAGCCCCCCAGGGGCGCGAGGAACTGCGCGCCCAGCCACACACGGCGGACAGCCGAAGAAGCGACCCCCACACCCCACCAGCCACTCCGCCCCACCCCTCCCCTCCCCTCCCCTCCCCTCCCCTCCCCTCCCCATCCCATCCCATCCCACCCGAACTCCGGTCCCCTAGGGGCCACGCTCCCGGGCAACGTCAGGGGTGCAAGCCCCTCCACCAGAGGGAGCGAACACGTACCGTTGACGCATGACGAGCATCGGTGGTGCGGAGATGGTCGACTGGAATCTCGCGGTGGCGACCGCGACCCGGCTCGTGCGGCCGGGCCCAGAAGTGAGCCGGGACGAGGCACGCGCCGTCGTCGCCGAGCTCCGACGGCACGCCAAGGCCTCGGAGGAGCACGTCCGTGCCTTCACGAGGATGGGCTCACAGGACACTCACGACACCCCGGTCCTCGTGGTGGACAGGGCCGGCTGGATCAAGGCGAACGTCGCCGGTTTCCGGGAGCTCCTCAAGCCCCTCCTCGACAAGATGCAGGACAAGCGCGGCAGCGGCCCGGGCGGCGCCGTCCTCGGCGCGGTCGGCGGCAAGGTGACCGGCGTGGAGCTGGGCATGCTCCTGTCCTTCCTCGCCTCGCGCGTCCTCGGCCAGTACGAGACCTTCGCCCCGGCCACCCGCGACCTGCCCGCGAGCGCGAGCGGCGGCGGCAGACTGCTCCTCGTCGCGCCGAACATCGTGCACGTCGAGCGGGAGCTGGACGTGGACCCGCACGACTTCCGGCTCTGGGTCTGCCTCCACGAGGAGACGCACCGCACCCAGTTCACCGCCGTGCCCTGGCTGCGGGACCACCTCGAAGGCGAGATCCAGTCGTTCCTCGGCGAGACCGAGGTCGACCCGATGACGTTCCTCGAGCGGATGAGGGAGGCCGCCCAGTCGCTCGCGGGCGGCCGGGGCGAGACGGAGGGCGAGGAGTCCACCGAAGGGGGCCGCTCCCTCGTCGAGCTGGTGCAGACCCCCGCCCAGCGCGAGATCCTGGCCCGCCTGACCGCCGTGATGTCCCTCCTGGAGGGCCACGCGGACTTCGTGATGGACGGCGTGGGACCGGACGTGGTGCCCTCCGTCGGCGAGATCCGCGAGAAGTTCAAGGAGCGGCGGGCGCGCGGCGCGAGCCGCCTCGACCAGGCCCTGCGCAAACTCCTCGGCCTCGACGCGAAGCTGCGGCAGTACAGGGACGGCGAGCGCTTCGTGCGCGCGGTCGTCGACGAGGTCGGTATGGACGGCTTCAACCGCGTATGGACCTCGCCGAACACACTTCCCACCAAGGCCGAGATCGCCAAACCGGCGGACTGGGTCGCGAGGGTGCACCGTAAGGGAGACTGAGAAGCCGGATGCGGCCGACGGCAGGAGAACGCCCCCGTAATCACCCGTCCGAGGGACCGTGGGCGATGGGTAGGCGTGCAATGCTCGAGGAACGGCTCGGCTCTGTCACCATCGACACACTCTGAGTGACCGGACTTGAGGGAAGAAGGACCCCCGAGGGGTCCGGGTGCCCCGGGTGGTCCTCAGGTGACTGATCCGAGGCTCACCCCCGAACTTCACGAAGGGAACCGGACATGGGTCCCCATCCTGCGGTCGCGGCGATACGCCTGGCGGTCCGCCGCGTACTCCACGACGTACTGACCGACGTACAGCGCAGCTCCGAAACCGATACCCCACGCCCCCCGCACGAGCCGGCCCCCACACCGCTCGTGCTCGTCGCCTGCTCAGGCGGCGCCGACTCCATGGCGCTCGCCTCCGCGCTCGCCTTCGAAGCCCCCAAGCTGGGTATCCGCGCCGGCGGCATCACCGTCGACCACGGCCTGCAGCCCGGCTCCGACCTGCGCGCCGCCGAGGTCGTGGTGCGCCTCACCGCGCTCGGCCTGGCCCCGGTGGAGTCCCGCACGGTGCACGTCGGCCGGGACGGAGGCCCCGAGGCCGCCGCCCGCGACGCCCGGTACGCAGCCCTTGACGCCGCCGCCGAACACCATGCGGCGGCCGCCGTGCTGCTCGGCCACACCCGCGACGACCAGGCCGAGACCGTGCTGCTCGGCCTCGCCCGCGGCTCCGGGATCCGCTCCCTGTCCGGAATGGCCGAGACCTCGGGGGTCGCCGGCCGTTACCGCCGCCCCTTCCTCGGGATCGACCGGCAGACGGCCCGCAAGGCCTGCATGGTCCAGTCGCTGCCCGTCTGGGACGACCCGCACAACGCCGACCCGGCGTACACCCGTTCCCGGCTGCGCCACGAGGGGCTGCCCGCGCTTGAGAAGGCCCTCGGCAAGGGCGTCGTCGAGGCGCTCGCCCGCACGGCCCAGCTGTCCCGGGACGACGCCGACGCCCTCGACGCGTGGGCGGCCCAGGCCGAGGCGACCGTGCGCGACCCCGCGGGCCTCCTGGAGTGCGCCAAGCTCTACGCGCTGCCGCCCGCCGTGCGCCGCCGCGTCGTGCGCCGGGCCGCCATCGAGGCGGGCGCTCCCGCCGGCTCGCTGTTCGCCCGGCACATCGAAGAGGTGGACCGTCTGATCACCGGCTGGCGCGGCCAGGGAGCCATCAATCTCCCGGGCAAAGTCATGGCTCAGCGCCAGGGTGGCAGACTGGTGATCCGGCAAGGCTGACGAGTGCCCCGTGTTCGTTGCGGGCCCTGTCGGCCGGTGGGACGACCGAAAGTGATGCGGGTGGACGCGAAAGACATGGGCACCGACCTCAAGTCGGTGCTCATCACCAAGGAAGAGATCGACGCGAAGCTGGCCGAGCTGGCCGCGAAGGTCGACGCGGAGTACGCGGGCAAGGACCTGCTGATCGTCGGCGTCCTCAAGGGCGCGGTGATGGTCATGGCGGACCTGGCGCGCGCGCTGTCCACCCCCGTCACGATGGACTGGATGGCCGTCTCGTCGTACGGCGCGGGCACCCAGTCGTCCGGCGTCGTGCGGATCCTCAAGGACCTGGACACGGACATCAAGGGCAAGCACGTCCTGATCGTCGAGGACATCATCGACTCCGGCCTGACGCTGTCCTGGCTGCTGTCCAACCTCGGCTCGCGCGAGCCCGCCTCCCTCGAGGTGTGCACGCTGCTGCGCAAGCCCGAGGCGGCGAAGGTCGCGATCGACGTGAAGTGGATCGGCTTCGACATCCCGAACGAGTTCGTCGTGGGCTACGGCCTCGACTTCGCCGAGAAGTACCGCAACCTCCCGTTCGTCGGAACGCTCGCCCCGCACGTCTACGGCGGCTGACGTCCCGTAGCGCCGCGTACGGCGTCGGGGAACCCTCACCCGTTTCCCGACGTTGAAGTAGGCGAAGGCGGGTTTGCCAGCAGTCCCAGGCGACTTCGGGTCACAATGCTGGGGTACCGTCCGAAGAACAGTCTTTATCAAACTCACTATGGCAGGAGGGACGGGGCGTCATCGCTCCGTATGGATGGACGTGAAGCGATACTTCCGTGGGCCAGTCATGTGGATCGTGCTGGCCGTCCTTGCCGTGGTCGTGTTGATGCAGGTCGTCGGCTCGTCCGGCGGCTACAAGACGGTGGACACCGGCCAGGTCGTCCAGGCGATCAACGACAACAAGGTCGAGTCGGCCAAGATCACCACCGGCGATGACCAGATCATCAAGGCCGAGCTCAAGGACGGCAAGAAGGTCGAGGGCAGCAGCAAGATCCAGGCGAGCTACATCGGCGACCAGGGCGTCGACCTCGCCAAGAATCTGCAGTCCAAGTACCAGACCAAGGACATCCCGGACGGTTATACCGTCTCGCCGTCGAAGCAGAACCCCTTCGTCGGCATCCTGCTCTCCCTGCTCCCCTTCGTCCTCATCGTCGTCGTCTTCCTGTTCCTGATGAACCAGATGCAGGGCGGCGGCTCCCGGGTCATGAACTTCGGGAAGTCCAAGGCGAAGCTCATCACCAAGGACACCCCGAAGACGACCTTCTCCGACGTGGCGGGGTCCGACGAGGCCGTCGAGGAGCTCCACGAGATCAAGGAGTTCCTGCAGGAGCCGGCGAAGTTCCAGGCCGTCGGCGCCAAGATCCCCAAGGGCGTGCTCCTCTACGGCCCGCCCGGTACCGGTAAGACGCTGCTCGCGCGCGCCGTCGCCGGTGAGGCCGGGGTCCCGTTCTACTCGATCTCCGGTTCCGACTTCGTCGAGATGTTCGTCGGTGTCGGTGCCTCCCGTGTCCGTGACCTCTTCGAGCAGGCCAAGGCGAACGCCCCGGCGATCGTCTTCGTCGACGAGATCGACGCCGTCGGACGCCACCGCGGCGCCGGCATGGGCGGCGGCCACGACGAGCGCGAGCAGACGCTGAACCAGCTGCTCGTCGAGATGGACGGCTTCGACGTGAAGGGCGGCGTCATCCTGATCGCCGCCACGAACCGCCCCGACATCCTCGACCCGGCGCTCCTTCGCCCCGGCCGCTTCGACCGGCAGATCGCCGTCGACCGCCCGGACATGCAGGGCCGTCTGGAGATCCTCAAGGTCCACCAGAAGGGCAAGCCGGTCGCCCCGGACGTCGACCTGGGCGCGGTGGCGCGTCGTACGCCCGGTTTCACCGGCGCCGACCTGTCGAACGTGCTGAACGAAGCGGCCCTCCTCACGGCGCGCGGCGACAAGAAGCTGATCGACAACCACGCGCTGGACGAGGCGATCGACCGCGTCGTGGCGGGCCCGCAGAAGCGGACCCGGATCATGTCCGACAAGGAGAAGAAGATCACCGCGTACCACGAGGGCGGACACGCCCTGGTCGCGGCGGCGTCTCCGAACTCGGACCCGGTCCACAAGATCACGATCCTCTCGCGCGGCCGGGCCCTCGGGTACACGATGGTCCTGCCCGAGGAGGACAAGTACTCCACCACGCGCAACGAGATGCTCGACCAGCTCGCGTACATGCTGGGCGGGCGCGCCGCCGAGGAGCTCGTCTTCCACGACCCGACGACGGGCGCGGCGAACGACATCGAGAAGGCCACCGCGACCGCCCGTGCCATGGTCACGCAGTACGGCATGACCGAGCGGCTCGGCGCGATCAAGTTCGGCGGTGACAACACCGAGCCGTTCCTCGGCCGCGAGATGGGTCACCCGCGCGACTACTCGGAAGAGGTCGCGGCGCTGGTCGACGAAGAGGTCAAGAAGCTCATCGAGACCGCGCACAACGAAGCGTGGGAGATCCTCGTCGAGAACCGGGACGTCCTGGACAACCTGGTCCTGCAGCTCCTCGAGAAGGAGACCCTGAACAAGGAGCAGATCGCCGAGGTCTTCGCGGGCATCGTCAAGCGCCCGGCACGCCCGGCGTGGACCGGCTCCTCCAGGCGTACGCCCTCGACCCGTCCGCCGGTGCTCTCCCCCCGGGAGCTGTCCCTGACGAACGGCGCCACCCCCGCGGCGGCCCCGGGCACGGAGCAGCCCATCGAGGTGGCCCCGGAGGACCGTCCCGAGAGCTGATCCCGCGCGTCTCAGCAGGCCCGGAATGTAAGCCGCGCCCCCCTGGTTCTAGCCTGGGGGGCGCGGCTTGTTTTGTACGCCCGCAGAAGGCACGCTCACCCCGCGCAGGCAGTCGCGGGAACGCACAGGAACGAGGCACAGATGACCGACCCCGTGACACTCGACGGCGAGGGCTCGATCGGCGAGTTCGACGAGAAGCGGGCCGAGAACGCCGTGCGTGAGCTGCTGATCGCCGTGGGAGAGGACCCCGACCGCGAGGGCCTGCGCGAGACGCCGGGCCGGGTGGCGCGCGCGTACAGGGAGATATTCGCCGGACTGTGGCAGCAGCCGGAGGACGTCCTGACGACGACGTTCGATATCGGACACGACGAGATGGTCCTGGTGAAGGACATCGAGGTGATGAGTTCCTGCGAACATCATCTGGTGCCCTTCGTCGGCGTCGCCCACGTCGGGTACATCCCGTCGACCGACGGCAAGATCACCGGCCTCTCGAAGCTGGCCAGGCTCGTGGACGTGTTCGCGCGCAGGCCGCAGGTGCAGGAGCGGCTGACCACGCAGATCGCGGACTCCCTGATGTCGATACTGGAGCCGCGCGGGGTGATCGTGGTCGTCGAGTGCGAGCACATGTGCATGACGATGCGCGGAGTACGCAAGCCGGGCGCGAAGACCATCACTTCCGCGGTGCGCGGGCAGCTGCGGGACCCCGCGACGCGCAATGAGGCGATGAGCCTGATCATGGCCCGCTAGCCCGGCCGTCAGCACGGGCCGGTATGGCCCGCCCCGGTCACCCGGCCCCGCTCTGAGCAGTGGTGACTGCCTACGCCGGGGCCGGCCCGCCGCCGCCGTTCTCGTCGTCGTCCTCGGGGAGCCGGCAGACGCGTTCCATGAAGAAGGCGGCCAGTATCACCGCGATGCCCATCAGGACCGAGAGGCCGGCGTACACCGCCTGGTCGCGGCGGGCCGGGATGTCGAGGAATTCGAGCAGGAACGCGCCCGTGCCGCCGTACATCCCGGTGACGAGTGCCGCGACCAGCGCGCTGGCCTGACCGAACACGACGGCCCTGGCGGCCATCAGGGGCTCCACGCCCTTCGCGCCGGGGCGGCGCTCGCGCTGGGCGCGCAGCCGGGAGCGGAGCGAGAGCGCCGTCGCGAACAGGACGACGGCGATGACCGCGAGCACGATCGGCGCGGCCAGCGGGACGCGCGGCAGCGTGCCGATGGAGTCCCACAGCCGGGCGCCCGACCAGGACAGCACACCGGCCGCGAGGAAAAGGCCGGCCAGCGTCCTGATGCGCAGTTGCTTCACGGGTGACCCTTCATCGGCTTGCTTACCTCGACCGCCTCTTCCAACGACTACTCGGGCAGCCGGAGTTCCAGGTCGGCGCGGGGCGCGACCCCTTCGAGGGTGATCGATTCGAGGATCCGCGCCACCGGCCCGCGGCCGGCCAGCTGTGCCTCGGGTTCGACATCGTGCCAGGGGGCGAGGACGAAGGCACGCTCATGCGCGCGCGGGTGCGGCAGCGTGAGGACCGGGTCGTCGGAGACGACGTCCGCATACGCCACGATGTCCACGTCGATCGTGCGCGGGCCCCAGCGCTCGTCGCGTACGCGGTGGAAGGCCTCCTCGACCGCGTGCGCGCGCTCCAGGAGCGAGGCGGGCGGCAGGGTCGTCTTCACCACGACGACCGCGTTGAAGTACGAGGGCTGGCTGCCGGGGTCGACGCCCCACGGCTCCGTCTCGTACACCGGGGAGACCGCCTTGACCCGCAGGCCCGGGGTGTCCTCCAGGGCGTCGATGGCGCCCTGGAGGGTCTCCAGGCGGTTGCCGAGGTTGCTGCCCAGCGAGATCACGGCACGGTGCGGGTTGGACAGGGTGTGGTCCGCCGCGTCCACCTGCTCGACCACGGAGGTGGGCACCGGCTGGACGGTGGGGTCGCTCTGACCCGCTGTGAAGGGCGCAGTCATACTCGGCTCCGGGTGATGGTGACGGTCACGTCGTCGAACGGCACGGTGATCGGGGCGTCCGGCTTGTGCACGCACACCTCGACCTCCAGGACTCCGTCGTGCTTGAGACACGCCTGTGCGATGCGCTCGGAGAGCGTCTCGATGAGGTCGACGGGTTCGCCCTCGACCACGGCGACGACCTCTTCGGCCACGATCCCGTAGTGCACGGTCTTCGCCAGGTCGTCGTCGGCCGCGGCCGCTCGCGTGTCCAGGCCGAGAACCAGGTCCACGATGAAGGTCTGGCCCTCTTCGCGCTCCCGCGGATAGACACCGTGGTGCCCGCGGGCCTTGAGGCCGCGCAGCGCGACACGATCCACGCGAATCACTCCTGAAATCGTCGGTATCGGCAGGCCTGCACCGAGTGCGGTCGGCACACCAGCCTCGATCGAATCTACCTGCGAGCACTGACAGTCCTTGCCCGCGGGGCCCCGCGACGGGGATTCGGGCCCCCATGATCCCGGGCTGTTTCCTGGCCCCTACCCACTACGAGGGGGCCTTGTCGCCTTCTTCGTCGTCAGTTTCGGCCAGTACGGGCGACGCGTGGTGCGACCACAGTTTCCAGCCGTCGGGTGTGCGGCGGAACACATTGGTGGCGACGACGAGCTGGCCCACGAGCGGGCCGAGTTCGCCGCCGGCCTCCGGGGGCGGGCCGCCGCTGAGGATGTTCTCGGTGCACGTCACCAGGGCGGTGTCGCCCGCCACGCCGACCTTCAGGTCGGTGAGGAAGAACTGGATGTACTCGGTGTTCGCCATGATCAGCGCGTACGACCTGAGGACCTCGCCGCGGCCCCTGAGGACGGGCCAGCCGGGGTGGACGCAGGAGACGGTGCCGCCGGCATCCGTGTCGGTGTCGGCGGCCGTCCCCTCGGTGTCCGTGTCGGCGTCCAGCCACAGGCCGGCCACCTCGTCGAAGTCGCCGCGTTCCAGCGCTTCGTAGAAGGCGGTGTTGGCGCGTTCGACCTGCTCGATGTCGGTCCTCGCGGCGGTCACCGGTGGCCGCCGGCCGCCGCGCCCGTCACGGCCCGGGCGACCCGGACCGCGTCGGCCGTCGCCCGCACCTCGTGCACGCGGACCGCCCAGGCGCCCTGGTGGGCGGCGATGGCGGAGACCGCGGCGGTGGCGGCGTCGCGCTCGCGGGCGGGCGGTGGCGCGCCCTCGGGACCCGCGAGGACGCGGCCGAGGAACCGCTTGCGGGAGGCGGCGACCAGAACCGGGTGGCCGAGCCCGCACAGCCGGTCCAGGTGGGCGAGGAGCGCCAGGTCGTGCTCGGCCTCCTTGGAGAAGCCGAGGCCCGGGTCGATGACGATGCGCTCGGGGGCGATGCCGCCCTCGATGGCGGCCCGCACGCGCGCGTGCAGTTCGGTGACGACTTCGCCGACCACGTCCTCGTAGTGCGGCCTGGCGTTGATGTCGGTGAGGAAGCCGCGCCAGTGCATGACCACGAAGGGGGCGTGCGCGGCGGCGACGGCCGGGACCATGCGGGGGTCGGCGAGGCCGCCGCTGACGTCGTTCACGAGGACGGCGCCCGCGGCCAGTGCCTGTTCGGCGACAGCGGCGCGCATGGTGTCCACGGAGACGGTGATGCCCTCGGCGGCCAGGTCGCGGACGACGGGGACGACGCGCTTGAGCTCCTCGTCCTCATCCACGCGGGTGGCGCCCGGACGGGTGGACTCGCCGCCGACGTCGACGAGGTCGGCGCCCCGCGCGACCAGGTCGATGCCGTGCTTGACGGCGGCCGTCGTGTCGAACCAGCGTCCGCCGTCGGAGAACGAGTCCGGCGTCACGTTCACCACGCCCATGACCGCACAGCGGTCCCACTCCGGCAGCCCCTGGACCGTTCTCCGCCCGCGCAACGTACTCATGTCTCCAGCCTAGGCGGCCGCTACGCCGCCTGGACCTCGCGTTCGTGGGCCTGGTGCGGGCAGGGGCGGGGCTGCGCGGTGCCCCTGCGCAGGAACCGGGGGAGCGCGAGGGTCACGAAGCCCTCGGCCTGCATGGCGGCGAAGCCGATGCGGGGCAGGTCCTTGCTGGAGCGGTAGACGACGAAGCGGGGCTCCCAGCGGGGGCGGAACTTCGCGTTGAACTTGTACAGGGACTCGATCTGGAACCAGCGGGAGAGGAAGACCAGCAGGCCGCGCCAGGCGCGCAGGACCGGGCCCGCGCCGATCTTCTCACCGCGGGCGAGGGCGGCGCGGAACATCGCGAAGTTGAGGGACACGCGCGCGATGCCGAGCTTCGGGGCGGCCTGCAGTGCGGCGACGATGAGCAGCTCGTTCATGCCGGGGTCGGCCGAGCGGTCGCGGCGCATGAGGTCCAGGGAGACGCCGTCCTTGCCCCAGGGGACGAAGTGGAGGACGGCCTTCAGATCGCCGTAGGCGCCGGGCTCCTCGTCGGCCTTGTGTGCGGTCGCGATCAGGCAGTCGCCGTCGTTCGGGTCACCGATGCGGCCGAGCGCCATGGAGAAGCCGCGCTCGGTGTCGGTGCCGCGCCAGTCGTCGGCGGCGCGCTGGATCTTGGCGAGCTCCTGTTCGCCGAGGTCACGGATGCGCCGTACGCGCGTCTCGTAGCCATTGCGCTCGATCCGCTTGACCATCTGGCGTACGTTGCGCATCGCACGCCCGGAGAGGGAGAAATCCGCGACGTCCACCACCGCCTCGTCGCCCAGTTCCAGGGCGTCGAGGCCGGTCTCGCGGGTCCAGACCTCGCCGCCCGTCTCGGAGCAGCCCATGACGGCGGGCGTCCAGGAGTGGGCCTTCGCCTCGTCCATGAAGCGCTCGATCGCGCCGGGCCAGGCCTCGACGTCACCGATGGGGTCGCCGCTGGCGAGCATCACGCCGGAGACGACGCGGTAGGTGACGGCGGCCTTGCCGCTGGGGGAGAAGACGACGCCCTTGTCGCGGCGGAGCGCGAAGTGGCCGAGCGAGTCGCGGCCGCCGTGCTTGTCGAGCAGGACGCGCAGCTTCGCCTCGTCGCCGTCGGTGAGGCGCGCCGCCGGGTGTTCGGGGCGGAAGGCCAGGTAGATGGTGGTGAGGGCGGTCAGCATGCCGAGGGCGCCGAGGGAGAAGCCGACCGTCCAGGACGTGCGTCCGTAGTAGTCGACGGGGCCCTCGAAGCCGAAGAGGCCGTAGAGGACGTGCTCCAGGCGCTCGGTGATGCTCGGGTCGCCGATGACCTTCCCCGGGTGGACGCTGACGATGACGAGGCCGAGGACGATGGAACCCGCTCCGAGGAGGACGAAGTTGGCCAGGGCACGCCAGCGGCTGCGCGGGTCGGGCAGCGCCGTGAACTCACTCCGGTGGCGCAGTACGAGCGCGAGGAGCGCGAGCGAGATCACCACGCCGATGATCGAGTGCCGGTACCCGAACTGCGCCACGGCGCCCACGGGGAGCAGCACCACGGCGGCCCGCCACGCCCGCCGCTTGTGGCGGCGCAGGCCGTGTGCGAGCAGGAGCAGCAGGATGCCGGAGCTGAGCGCCATGGCGGCGGCGAAGGGGCCGAGCGCACCCGGCAGGACTTCGGCGATGGCGTGCATGCGGCTGTGCCGGAAGCGGGGGAAGACACCTGCCGCGACGTTCAGTAGGCCGACGAGTGTGCAGGCTCTCGCGACGAGGATCGGCACCGCCTCGGGCCGTGGGCCGCGCAGTATCCGGCGCAGCCGACCGTCGTGGCGGTCCTCACTCCCCGGAACCCCGCCCGACATTTCCCCATCTATCCTGACAGACATCGCATCCCGTAGTTCTGCGAGAGACCTTGATTCCGGCGCCAAAACGGCATCCGGCAACATTGCGTTCTCTAGGACGGTCCTTCTGGGACACGGGTTCATTCCCGACCGGAAACCGCTGGAAAAGCTCTGGCAAGGACCCCGGTAAGCGCCGGAAAGGTCCAGGCCGGGCCCGGTCAAGCCGCGGCACGTGCCCGGCACAGGTAGAAAGCGCAGACAGGAACACCCCATGGGTCTCACGAGCAACAAGGTCCTCGCCCTTGCGGTCTTGCTGGCGGTGCTGCTCTTCGTCGGCACGATCTGGCTCTGGCCGCGGCTCGCCCGCCGCAGCTGGAAGGCGATCACCGGCCGCGTCGGGCTGCTCATCGCCACCCAGGTCGCCATATTCGCCTCGGTGGGCCTGTCGGCCAACCAGGCCTTCGGCTTCTACGCCACGTGGGCCGACCTCTTCGGCCAGGAGACGGCACCCGGCCTCGTGGTCGACCACGACACGGCCAAGGGGACGGGTCCCGTCAAGGTCGTCGACACCCAGACCGTGAACGTGCCGGGCGGCAGCCGGCCCGCCACCGGGGGCCAGATCCAGAAGGTCGAGATCAGCGGCAAGAGGTCCGACATCGCCAGCCCGGCCTACGTCTACCTGCCGCCCGAGTACTTCCAGCCGCAGTACAAGAACCGGAAGTTCCCCGCGGCCGTGGTGCTCACCGGCTACCCGGGCACCGCGCAGGCGCTGATCAAGGGGCTGCACTACCCGCAGACCGCCCACAAGCAGGCCGCCGACGGCAAGATGCAGCCGATGATCCTGGTCATGATGCGGCCCACGGTGGCACCGCCGCGCGACACGGAGTGCGTGGACATCCCCGGCGGCCCGCAGACCGAGACGTTCTTCGCCAAGGACCTGCCCAGAGCTGTGGCGGATCACTACAGGGTGGGCGTCAAGCCCGAGAACTGGGGCATCATCGGCGACTCCACGGGCGGCTACTGCGCCCTGAAGCTCGCCATGCACCACCCCGAGGTGTACGCCGCGGGGGCGGGCCTGTCCGCGTACTACAAGGCGCCCATCGACGTCACCACCGGTGATCTCTTCCACGGTGACAAGGAGCTGCAGAACCGCGCCGACCTCATGTGGTACCTCGACCACATGCCGCCGCCCAAGACGTCCCTGCTGGTGACCACCAGCAAGAAGGGCGAGGGCAACTACCGCGACACGCAGAAGTTCATCGACAAGGTGAAGGCGCCCACGCGCGTCTCGTCGATCACGCTGGAGAGCGGCGGGCACAACTTCAACACCTGGCGCAGGGAGATCCCCGCGAGTCTGGCGTGGATGAGCGGGCGCTTGAGCGACGACTGAGCCGCGTCTGGGCCGCGCTTGAGTCGCGCCTGGGCGGCGGCTGACGGTCAGTCCGTGCCGATGGCCGTCACCGTCTCCAGTTCGACCTCCGCGCGCGCGACGTCGCGCGCCTCCGCCGCCGTCGAGCGGCGCAGCGCCTCGTGCAGCCGGGCCGGGGTGAGCACGCCGAGGAAGCGGCCCTCGCTGTCCTTGTCGATGACCGCGATCCACCCCGCGTCGTGCTGCAGCATCGTCGCGAACGCCTGCTTCAGGCTCGCGCCCACCGGAAGCCATGCCTCCATGCGGCGGGCGTGCTCGCGCACCGTGCCGCTGCCCACGCGCGCGTGCTCCGCGGAGACCCAGCCGTGCAGGTTGTTCCCGCCGTCCAGGACGACGGCCCAGGGAGCGTCGAGCTTCTTGGGCAGCGGGTCGTCGAGGTGCACCACGGGAGGCTGCTCCAGGTCGCCCTCCTCGATCGGCGTCACGGAGAGCCGCTTCAGGCCCCGGTCCGCGCCCACGAAGTCGGCCACGTAGTCGTTGGCGGGGGAACCGAGCACCGTGGAGGGCGTGTCGAACTGCTCGATGCGCCCCTCGCCATAGACGGCGATGCGGTCGCCGAGGCGGACCGCCTCCTCGATGTCGTGCGTGACGAAGAGCACCGTCTTGCGGACGGCCTGCTGCAGGCGCAGGAACTCGTTCTGCAGGTGTTCGCGCACGACCGGGTCGACCGCGCCGAAGGGCTCGTCCATCAGGAGCACCGGCGGATCGGCCGCCAGCGCGCGGGCGACGCCGACGCGTTGGCGCTGGCCCCCGGAGAGCTGTTCGGGGTAGCGGTCACCGAAGACAGCGGGGTCGAGACCGACCAGGTCGAGGAGTTCGGCGGCACGCTCGCGGGCCTTGCCGCGCTTGACGCCCAGCAAATGTGGGACGGTCGCCGTGTTGTCGAGGACCGTCTTGTGCGGGAAGAGGCCGACCTGCTGGATCACGTAGCCGATGCGGCGGCGGAGTTGGACGGGATCGGTGGCGGATATGTCGTCGCCGTCGACGTATATCCGGCCCGCGCTCGGCTCGATGAGCCGGTTCACCATCTTCATCGTGGTCGTCTTGCCGCAGCCCGAGGGGCCGACGAGCGTGACCAGTTCACCCTCGGCCACCTCGAAGGACAGGTCGTCGACGGCCGTGGTGCCGTCCGCGTAGCGCTTGGTGACGTGCTCGAACCGGATCATGGTTCCCCATTGTGGAGGGCGGTGGCGGGCTTTGCGTGAAGGCCGTGTTGCGGCCGTACAACGAGTCTCTGCGATTGTCAGTGCCGCGCGTTAGGGTCGCCAGACACGGGGGGACGTGTGTGCGGCATACGTCCGGGGATTCGGGGGAGGTGGGGCGCGTGGCCGAGCAGAACTGTCTGGTGACGAACGACTGGATCTGCGGGGAGTACCTCCGCACCCGCGACCAGGAGTTGATCGACGCGACCCTCCAGCACGTGGGGATCACGGTCGTCTCCGTGGCGATCGGAGTCGCGGTGGCCCTGCCGCTCGCGCTCCTCGCGCGGCGCTGGCGCTTCCTCGCGGGACCGATCCTCGGCGTGACGACCGTGCTCTACTCGATCCCCTCGTTGGCCATGTTCTCGCTGCTCCTGCCCCTCTTCGGGCTCTCGGCCTCACTGGTCGTCACGGGCCTCGTGCTGTACTCCCTCACGGTCCTCGTGCGGAACATCCTGGCCGGCCTCCAGGCCGTCCCGGAGGAGGCGCGGGACGCCGCCCGCGGGATGGGGTACGGGCCGTTGCGGCTGCTGTGGGAGGTGGAGCTGCCGCTCGCGCTGCCCGCGCTGCTCGCCGGCGTCCGCATCACCACGGTCTCCACGGTCGCCCTGACCACCGTCGGCGCCATCGTGGACTACGGCGGCCTCGGCACCCTCATCCTCGACGGCCTCGACACGACCTTCAAGGCCCAGGTGCTCACGGCGTCGGTGCTCTGCGTGCTCCTCGCCGTCACCGCCGACCTGCTGCTGCTCGGACTCCAGCGGTGGCTGACGCCCTGGACGAGGACCCGTCGGACCCGAATACGGACGGACCGTGCCGCGCGGAAGGCGGACGTCGCCAAGGTGGCCGATCCTGTATGAACGCGATATCCGGTGCGTACGACTGGCTGACCACGGGCGCCAACTGGCAGGGCGAGAAGGGGGTGTGGCACCGCCTCGCCGAGCACCTGTACTTCAGCGGGGTCTGCCTCGCGGTCGCCTGCGCCATCGCGCTGCCCCTCGCGCTCTACCTCGGCCACATCGGCAAGGGCGGCGCCCTCGCGGTCAACATCTCCAACGTCGGCCGTGCGGTGCCCACCCTGGCCCTGCTGATCCTGCTCACGCTCACCCCGCTCGGGGAGCACGGTGACGCGCCGACGCTGATCGCGCTGGTGCTCTTCGCCGTTCCGCCGCTGCTGACCAACGCCTACCTGGGGATGCGCGAGGTGGACAGGGCGGTGGTGGAGGCCGCGCGCGGGATGGGGATGAGCGGTGGCCAACTGTTCGCGCGGGTCGAGCTGCCGCTCGCGTACCCGCTGATCATGACGGGCATCCGGTCCGCCGGCGTGCAGGTCGTCGCGACGGCCACGCTCGCCGCGATGGCGGGCGAGGGGGGCCTCGGCCGGATCATCACGGCCGGGTTCAACCTGCAGAACACGCCGCAGGTGGTGGCGGGCGCCGTCCTCGTGGCGCTGCTCGCACTGCTCGTGGAGGGGGTCCTGGTGGTCGCGGGGCGTCTCTTCGACCCGATGCGGCGATAGCGAGTTTGTGATTCTTTCCTTTCGAAATGGTGGTTCACCGATGAACAGCACAACGCGTCGTGCGCGACGGATGACAGGGGCGGCCGCGGCCGTCGTGGCGCTGACCGCGGGGCTCGCCGCGTGCGGCGGGGACGATCTGGAGGACAAGGGCAGCGGATCGGACAAGGCGGGCGACGGCAAGAAGGGCTCGATCATCGTGGGCTCCGCGCGGTTCACCGAGCAGAAGGTGCTCGCCGAGCTCTATGTGGGTGTCCTGGCGGACGCCGGTTATGACGCGCAGGTCAAGACCGTGCAGAACCGCGAGATCTACAAGCCCGAACTGAAGAAGGGATCGATCGACGTCGCGCCCGAATACGCGGCGACGCTCGCGGAATTCCTCAACTTCGAGAAGAACGGCCCGAAGGCGAAGCCGGTGGCCTCCAGTGACTTGGACGCCACGGTGAGCGCGCTGGAGAAGCTCGCGGAGCCGCAGGGCCTGAAGGTGCTCCCGGCCGGCCGGGCGGTCGACCAGAACGCGTTCGCGGTCTCCAGGGAATACGCCGAGAAGCACAAGCTCAAGACGCTCTCGGACCTCGGCAGGTCGGGTGAGAAGGTCAAGATCGCGGCGGGCGACGAATGCGAGACCCGGCCGTTCTGCGCGCCGGGTCTGAAGTCGAAGTACGGCATCGACATCGCCGGAATCGACCCCAAGGGTGTCGGCAACACGCAGTCCAAGCAGGCCGTCAAGAACGGCACGGACCAGATGCTGCTGACCACGACGACCGACGCGACGCTGAAGAACTACGACCTCGTGATCCTCAAGGACGACAAGAAGCTGCAGAACGCGGACAACATCGTTCCCGTGGTGAACGAGAAGGAGGCTGGCGACAAGGAGATTGCCGCCGCGCTCGGGAAGCTGACCAAGACGCTCACGACGGAAGACCTCATGGAACTCAACCGGAAGGTCGACGAGGAGCGGCAGAAGGAAGCGGATGTCGCCCAGGAGTATCTGAAGTCGAAGGGCCTGATCTAGGTTCCGGCTGGGTTCCGGTTGGGGTCGGGGCTGCGATTCGGCTGGGTTCCCAGTAGAAGTTGATCAAGAAATCGGGCGAGAAGTCGCGCGGTCGCGGCGGAAGTTGACCGGTGGAACAAAGTGCATGAGGGGTGGGGAGTTGTGGCCGGTTATGGACGCGGCGCCTGCTTTTTGCCGGGCGGGGCACCAGACTTCGCCTACGCGCGGTAAGTTTCTGGCCATGCCACGTGGACGTCACCGCCATTCCCCACCCCTGCACAGGCTGCTTCCTCCCTCGACGGTCGCAGGCGTCTCGGTTCTCAGCGCCGGCAGCGCCTGGATGTTCGCGGAACCGATCGTGCTCCGCGGGCTCGTCGCGGCCGCGGCCGCCGCTGCCGTCGTCGGCTCGGTCGTCATGCGCCGTTGGGACCAGGCGGCGGGCAAGCGCGTCGCCGAGCTGGGCCGGGCGCGCGCGAGCGACGAGTGGCGCTACGAGGAACGGATAGCCGAGGCCGAGAGCGACCTCGAGGAGTCCCGCGAACTGCGGGGCAAGCTGGAGACGAAGCTGCGGGCCAAGCGCGCCGAACTGGCGGCGCTGCGCAACGAGCACGCGGCGCTCCTGCGGCGGTACGCGACCGCGGAGACGGAGCGGGCCAGCGCCCTCGAGGGGCGGCGGCTGCTCGCCATCGAGGCGTCGTCGCCGACGCCTGCGTTGCCGTCGGGGGCGGAGGCTCGGCCCGGGTCCGGTTCGGGCCCGCGTCCGGGGTCAGGTGCCGAGGACTTGGTGCCTGCGGTTCGGGGTGGGGCTCCGGTGCCGGGGGCGCGTACGGAGGGTGCGGGTGCCGGTGTGAGTGCCGGTGCCGATGTCAGTGCCGGGGCGCAGGGTGGGGCTTCCGTGGGCTCCGCTCGGTCGGATGCCAGTCCCACACCTTCGTTGTTCCTGCGAGCCAATGCCGCGCTCGACCGCATGGCGCCGGGGTCGGCGTCCCGGCCGGAAGCGGAGGACGAGTCGCGGGGGAAGCCCGGGGCGGCCGACGGATACGGCGGGCACGAGCGCGCGGTCGCCGTCGCGCCGCCCGTTCAGGCGCGCCGCCCGGTGCCTCAGGGAGGCTTCGACTTCTTCGGCACGAAGAACGTGGCGCCCGCGGCGCTGGAGTCCGTGCAGAACTCGGACCTCGCCGATGTGGTGGGCGAGGAGGCGCTCGCGGTCCACAAGGCCGAGTCCGAGAGCGAGTTCAAGGATGCGGCTGAGGGCGATGCGGTGCGGGGGGCCGGGCAGGTCATCGATCTGACGGCTCATGACGAGACGGAGCAGATCGATGTGGCGGGGTTGAGGACGGCGTGAGCGCTCTGCTGGGCTGAGCGGGTGCTGGCGGGGGCGCCTTGCGGGTGGCCTCGGCGGCTGTTCTGCCGGGGGCTGTGGGGCGTCTGCGGGTCCGGCCGTGGCTGATCGCGCAGTTCCCCGCGCCCCTTTGCGTCGTTCCCCGCGCTCCTGGGTGGGCCTTGTTGGGGCGTGTCGTTGTGTGCGGGTCGTCCATGGTTTTGCGCAGTTCCCCGCGCCCCTATGCGCAGTTCCCCGCGCCCCTTTGCGTCGTTCCCCGCGCCCCTGATGGGGGCCTCACGTCATCCAGCGGTCCGGGCGGGCTGCCTTGCGGCTTGTGCGGGAGTGGGTCGCCTGGGTTTGGAGGAGGGATTTCGCCTCGGCGGTCGGTCGTAGGCGGGCCGTCACCGTTTTGTCGGCGCCGGTGTCCAGGCATACGTCGGCCACGTCCTTGTACCGCTCCCAGGGGCCCTGGGAGAGCCGCACGCTCTGCACCTTGGCGTGCGGTACGAGCGAGAGGCGGCGCCTGAGCAGGCCGTGACGGGCCGCGAAGACCTCGGGGGTGACCGCGAGGCCGTACCCCTTCCACCAGAGCGGTACGCACCACGCCGCGCGCGCGGGTGGCCGTTCGAGGTCGGCCGGGTCCGGCACGCGCACGCCAGGCAGGACCCGGCCGATCACCGCCGCGGCGTGCTCCCGCGGCGCGACCGGCACCAGGACGCCGTTGGCCGAACCCGCCACGTCCAGCTCGACCCGCACCCAGCCGCGTCGGCGCCACAGCAGCGGCTGCACGATGTGCACGGTCTGCACGCGGCCCGGCGGCACCGTCTCGTGGGCCTTGTCGAGCAGCCCGTAGTCGATGCGCAGGCCGTCGGGGGACTCGCCCACCGTCCAGTCGTACTCCTTGATGAAGCGGCCGACGCTGCTCGCGAACGAGCCGCCCAGCATGGGCAGTGCGGTCGCGAGGACGGTCCACGCGTTGTGCGTGGCGAACCAGAGGAACGTGGGGACCACGGTCGCGGCGAGAAGCAGTGCCCAGGGCCCGCCGGTCAGCAGCAGGGAGACGGCGAGCATGCGCGGCTGGACGTGCAGCAGGTTCCGCACGGGCGCCTCGCCGACCTCGCGTGCCTCCTCGGGTGCGAAACCGGCCGCCCGCGCGAGGAGTTCGGCCCGCAGCTCGGCGGCCTCCCGCTCGCCGAGGTAGGCCAGCTCGTCCTTCTCCTCCGCGCCGACGACGTCCAGTTTGAGCTTGGCGACGCCTGCCACGCGGGCGAGCAGCGGCCGGGTCACGTCGACGGCCTGGAGGCGGTCGAGCCGGATGTGGGCGGTGCGCCGGAAGAGCAGCCCGGTGCGGATGCGCAGCTCGGTCCCGGTGACGGAGAAGTGGGTGAACCACCAGCTCAGGAAGCCGTACAGGACGCCGCCGACGACGACGGCGGCGGCCAGGAGCAGGGTGGTGGCGGTCAGCTCGGAGAGGCGCTCCTGTGTGCCGTTCGGGTCGTGGACCGCCCAGCCGGCCAGGAGCGCGAAGGGCGCCCACGCGCGGCGCAGCGGCGTGACGGGGTGCAGCCTGCGCTCGGGCGGGTGCTCGGGCGGCGCATCGTCGGGCGCCGGATCGCCTTCGTCGCGTACCGGCTTGCCGCCTTCGTCGCGGGCTTCCCGTACGGCGCTCACAGGCCCGCCGATCGTGCCTCGCCGAGCTCCGTCAGGCGGTCGCGCAGCCGCTCGGCCTCCTCGGGGAGCAGGCCGGGGATGCGGGCGTCGGTGGCCGCCGCGGCGGTGTGCAGCTGGACGCTGGCGAGGCCGAAGCGCCGCTCCACGGGGCCCGACGTCACCTCGACGAGCTGCATCCGGCCGTACGGCACGACGGTCTCCTCGTACCAGAGCACGCCCCGGCTGATGAGCAGGTCGTCGGCGCGCTCGGCGTACCGCCACGAGCGCCAGTTGCGCCCGAGGACCGGCCAGCCCCAGGCCGCGAGGGCCAATGGCAGCAGCGCGAAGGCGGCCCAGGCCGGGCCCGCGAACAGGCCGAGAAGCACGCCGACGAGCGCCGCGAGCGGCACCAGCCAGACCACCAGGAGGAGCCGCCGCATCTTCAGCAGCCCTCGCGGCAGCCCGGTCCACACCGGCTCGCCCGCACCCGACTCGCCCGCACCCGGTTCGCCCGCACCCGCCGCGCCCGCGGGTCCTGCGGACCCCGCCGTCCCCGCCGTCCCCGTGTCCATGGCTCAAGCCTACGTACGCGGTGTGACAGTCGCGTAGCCCGGCGCGTGCGAGAGACTGTGGCCATGAGTCCCACGACGGAGACCACCACGGAGACCACGCTCGGCATCGGCGGCGCGGCCGAGAGCACTGACATGGTGCTCAACATCGGCCCCCAGCACCCGTCCACGCACGGTGTGCTCCGCCTCCGCCTGGTCCTTGACGGCGAGCGCATCCAGCACGCGGAGCCGGTCATCGGCTACATGCACCGCGGCGCGGAGAAGCTCTTCGAGGCCCGGGACTACCGGCAGATCGTGATGCTGGCCAACCGCCACGACTGGCTGTCGGCGTTCTCGAACGAGCTGGGCGTCGTCCTCGGTGTGGAGCGGATGCTCGGCATGGAGGTCCCGGAGCGGGCCGTCTGGATGCGCACGCTGCTCGCCGAGCTGAACCGCGTCCTGAACCACCTGATGTTCCTCGGCTCGTACCCGCTGGAACTCGGCGGCATCACCCCGGTGTTCCACGCGTTCCGCGAGCGCGAGGAGCTCCAGAACGTGATGGAGGAGATCTCCGGCGGCCGCATGCACTACATGTTCAACCGCGTCGGCGGCCTCAAGGAGGACCTGCCCGCCGGATGGGCCACCCGCGCGCGTGCGGCGGTCGCGTCGGTGCGTTCGCGCATGGACGTGTACGACCGGCTGGTGCTCGGCAACGAGATCTTCCGTGGCCGCACGCGTGGCGTCGGCGTCCTCTCGCCCGAGGCGGTGCACGCCTACGGAGTGAGCGGTCCCATCGCCCGTGCCTCCGGGGTCGACTTCGACCTGCGCCGCGACGAGCCGTACCTGGCGTACGGCGAACTCCAGGACACCCTGAAGGTCGTCACGCGCCAGGAGGGCGACTGCCTGGCGCGCTTCGAGTGCCTCCTGGAGCAGACCCACAACGCCCTCGCCCTCGCGGACGCCTGCCTGGACCGGCTCGCCGAGCTCCCGCAGGGCCCCATCAACCAGCGCCTGCCGAAGGTCCTCAAGGCCCCCGAGGGTCACACGTACGCGTGGACCGAGAACCCCCTCGGCATCAACGGCTACTACCTCGTCAGCAAGGGCGAGAAGACCCCCTACCGCCTGAAGCTGCGCTCGGCCTCGTACAACAACATCCAGGCCCTGGCCGAGCTGCTTCCCGGCCAGCTGGTCGCGGACATGGTGGCGATCCTGGGATCACTCTTCTTCGTCGTCGGCGACATCGACAAGTAGGGCCTCCCCGACCGGCAGCACCGCCTCCAGGGGTACGCCGACGGGCTGGAGCAGCCACCCGAAGTCACCGAGGCCGCCGGGCGCGGTGAGTTCCGCGGCGTCCGTCGCGCGCGCGAGGGCGCGTACGTAGGCCGCCGGGTCGCTGGAGGCGAGCGTGAGCGGGGGACGGGCGCCGCTCACCTCCAGGCCGCCGAGCGCCGCCCGCTGGCTGAGCAGCGCGGCCCCCTCCAAAGCGCAGGCGTCCAGCGCCACATGGGCCGTGATGTCGCAGCTGCCGTCCGGCACCGGCGCCGTCTCGCGGCCCTCCCTGAAGCCCGTCAGCGTCCCGAACGGCGGGCGCGCGTCCCGGTCGTGGGCGTAGTCGACGGCGACCGCGAGACCGCGCGTCAGGGACGCCACGGCCGCCCTCCACGCCTCGTCCCGCGGGCGCCCGATCTCCGCGCGCAGCCCCGGTTCGGGAGGCAGCGGCCACCAGCGCGCCAGCCAGTCGGCGTCCGGCCCCTCGACGGGGCCGCCCAGGCTCTCGCTGCCGTCGTCACGTACGAGCACCCTGCGGGGCGTTCCGTCGGCGGCCACCTCGGCGACGTCCACGGGGACGTTGTCCAGCCACTCGTTGGCGAAGAGCAGGCCCGTCACGCCGGTCGGCGGTGCGGGGTGCCACTCGACGCGCGGGTCGAGGCCCGCGGGGCGCCCGGCGCGCTCCACCGCGTACGCACGCACGCGTGGCGCCACATCGGCGGGCAACGCGGCCAGGACGCCCGCGGTCAGTTCGCCGCGGCCCGCGCCCATGTCCACGAAGGCCACCTCGTCCGGGTGACCGAGCGCCGCGTCCAGGCGGCACAGCAGGAGCGCCACGGCGCGCGCGTAGAGGGGCGACGCGTGCACGGAGGTGCGGAAGTGTGCCGCGGGTCCTTCAGGGCGGCGGTAGAAGCCCTCTGGGCCGTACAGCGCGGCCTCCGTCGCCTCGCGCCAGCCGCGCGGGGCGGGGCGGGGCCGCTCATCGTCGTCGTTCGTCACAGCCCGCAGGCTAAGCGGCCTCCACCTTGGGGAGTACATGTGCCCGACAGGGATCGGACCTTCGGTTGACCCTGGGGCGCCGCCGGGCTACTTACGCTGGGTTATGTGCAGCGCCTCTATGACTTCCTCCGCAGACACCCGACGTGGGTCGACGGCTTCTGGGCTTTCGTCCTCCTCGGGATCTCCGGGCTCGGTCTGGTCACCATGGCCGAGGGGGGCGGCCGCGACCCGGGCGTGGTGGCGGTCCCGGTCGCCGTGGGCTTCTCCCTGGTGATGGCGCTGCGCCGCCGGGCGACCGACAAGATGCTGGTGTTCGCCGTGGTCCTCGGCTTCGTCCAGCTCATCTTCGACGTGGGGAAGATGCCGGCGGACTTCGCGATGCTGGTGATCATCTATACGGCGGCGGCCGTCGGGTCGACGTGGGCCTCCCGGCTCGCGCTGGTCGGCGGCTTGTGCGCGGCACCGCTTGCGATGCTGCGCTCGCCGTTGGAGAACACCAGCGTCTCCGGCAACGTGCTCTTCACGATCTTCCAGATCGTTCCCTTCGCGCTCGCCTGGGTCCTCGGCGACTCCATCCGCACCCGCCGCGCCTACCTCGCCCAGCTGGAGGAGCGCGCCGACCGCCTGGAGAGGGAGCGCGAGGCGCAGTCGAAGGTCGCGGTGGCGGCCGAGCGGGCCCGGATCGCCCGCGAGCTGCACGACGTCGTGGCGCACAACGTCTCCGTGATGGTGGTCCAGGCCGACGGCGCCGCGTACGTCCTCGACAGCGCGCCCGACCAGGCGAGGAAGGCCCTGGAGACCATCTCGGGCACCGGTCGGCAGGCGCTGGCCGAGATGCGCAGGCTGCTCGGTGTGCTGCGCACCGGCGAGCCCGAGGAGAGCGGCGAGTACGTGCCGCAGCCCGACGTCGAGCAGCTCGACGAGCTCATCGAACAGGTGCGTACGGCGGGGCTGCCCGTCGACTTCAAGGTGGAGGGCACCCCGCGCCCGCTGCCCAGCGGCGTGGAGCTCACCGCGTACCGCATCGTGCAGGAGGCGCTGACCAACACCCGCAAGCACGGCGGGGAGAACGCCGGTGCGAGCGTGCGCCTGGTCTACTTCGACGACGGCCTCGGGCTGCTCGTCGAGGACGACGGCAAGGGCGCGCCGCACGAGCTGTACGAGGACGGCGGGGCGGACGGCAGCGGGCACGGCCTGATCGGCATGCGCGAGCGCGTCGGCATGGTCGGTGGCACGCTCGACGCGGGGCCGCGCCCCGGCGGCGGGTTCCGGATCAGCGCGCTGCTGCCGCTGAAGCCCGCACACTGACGCCGCGTCCGCACACTGACGCCCGGCCCGCCCACCGCCGCGGTCACCGAAAGCGCACACTGACACCGTCACCGAACTCTTTGAAGGGATCCCCTTGATGTCGATCCGCGTGATGCTCGTCGACGACCAGGTGCTGCTGCGCACCGGGTTCCGGATGGTGCTCGCCGCCCAGCCGGACATGGATGTCGTCGCGGAGGCGGGCGACGGCGTCGAGGCCCTGGAGGTGCTGCGCGGGACCGAGGTCGACGTGGTCCTCATGGACGTCCGCATGCCGAAGCTGGACGGCGTGGAGGCGACCCGGCGCATCTGCCAGGACGCGAACCCTCCGAAGGTGCTGATCCTGACCACCTTCGACCTCGACGAGTACGCCTTCTCGGGGCTGAAGGCAGGTGCGTCCGGCTTCATGCTCAAGGACGTGCCGCCGGGCGAGCTGCTCGCCGCGATCCGCTCCGTGCACAGCGGTGACGCGGTGGTCGCGCCGTCCACCACGAGGCGGCTCCTCGACCGCTTCGCGCCGATGCTGCCGAACGCAGGCGGGCAGCCGCAGCACAAGCAGCTGGAGCGCCTCACCGACCGGGAGCGCGAGGTGATGATCCTGGTCGCCCAGGGCCTGTCGAACGGCGAGATCGCGGCGCGGCTCGTCCTCTCCGAGGCGACCGTGAAGACCCACGTCGGACGGATCCTCACCAAGCTGGACCTGCGGGACCGGGTGCAGGTGGTGGTCCTCGCGTACGAGACGGGGATCGTGCGGGCCGGGGGCGGCGCTTAGGGCCTGTCTTTCGGATCTGTCCGGGGTCGCGGGGTCTGGCACGCGCATCTGCGGCGTTGTCGTCGGTTGCCAACGCTCCGCGTTGCCGCCCTCCTCCGCCTTGCAGCTGCACGCACCAGACCCCGCTCGAGCCCCACCCAAGGCAAGGCCACCCAAGTCCGGCCTGATCCGAAAGACAGACCCTAGTCCCCGATCCGCCTGGATGCGTACTGCCCCCCCGGGATCAGCGCAGTACGCCTTCGATGAAGTCGCTGCCCAGGCGTGACACGACGCCGATGTCCAGCTGGTGCTGGACATAGCGGCCGCGGCGGCGCGTGGTGATCAGGCCGGCCTTCTTCAGGACGCCCAGGTGCCGGGATATCTCCGGCGCCGTCATGCCGTGCGCGTCGGACAGCTCGCTCGTCGTGTACGCCCCGCGCGCGAGATGGCGGCACAGGCGCATCCGCACCGGGTGGGCGAGCGCGGACATGCGGCGGGTCAGCTGCTCCACGGTGGTCGGGGCGGTGAGGCCGGGGGAGCTGATGGGGTACGTGATCGTCGCCTGCCAGCCCTTGCGGTGCAGCACCCACAGGTGCGGCCAGCCGAGGCTGGTCGGGACGATCGACAGGCCGCCGGATCCCGTGGTGGTGCGGCCCACGCTCATCTTGTCCACGGTGATGAGCCGTTCGCTCTCGTCCAGGGACACCGCCGACGAGATGGAGTTCAGGGTCTCGGCGAGCCCCTTGCGCCGCAGCAGCTCCGTCCTGTGCCGGGCGTCCGCGGCCAGTTGATGGCTCACCCGGGCCCAGGTGTCGGCGAAGAAGGCTTCGTCGCAGTCCTCCAGCAGCGAGCGGAACCACGCGCGCACGACCGGCGGATCGTCGAGCAGCCGCTTGGTGAAGCGCACCTGATGCGGGCCGCGGGCGGCGGCCAGGTCCAGCGCGCGCCGCTGCACGGCGGGGTCGGACAGCAGCTTCCTGTCCGGCTCCGAGTACGTCGACTGGCAGGTGAACTCCAGGGCCGCGTCCACGAACTGTTCGTCGGTCAGCTTGTCCAGCTGGTCGAGCTCCTCGGCGAGTGTGGCCCCCGGGAGCTCGTTCTGCCCGGGGAGTCCCGCGAACGGCGCGAAGACGTCCGAGTACGTCGTGCGCCAGAGGAAGTCGGCCTCGCACAAGCGGTCCGCCAGGCACGGGTCCAGGCGCGTGGAGACGGCCGTCACCCAGCCCTGGAGGCCCGGGTGGTGGCCCGGCTCGGACAGCGCGTGCAGCGCCATGCCGAGCTCGGCCAGGGGCGAGGGGACGAAGTGGATCCGCTCCTGGGACAGCCCGGTGATGTCGATGCTCACGCTCATGGCCCCATGGTGCACCTCCCCACCGACAGCGCGGCCGTCGATTGACGTTGCTCGTCAATCGACGCGACGCGCGCGGGGTGGCCGGAGCAGGCTGAGGTCATCGCAGGGCACGGCAGCGTCGCCGTGGCCGAGGGCCCGCACAGGTGCCACCCCGCCCGAGAACCCCCACCCGCGTCCAATGACGGATTCCGTGGCACCACCAGCCCACGAGTGTCCGTTAAGTACCATTTATTCCGAGAGGTGTTCCGTCATGAGCGTCACCCAGCAGTTCCTCCTCGACAGCTACCGCGCCGCACAGCACGGTGCGCCGATGCCGCCGGCGCCCGGCCGGGACGACTGGCAGGCCGTCCGTGAGGTCCGTGACTACGGACGCTTCCGCGCCGTCGTCGAGGAACGCCCCGCGCACGGCAGGTTCCGCGCCGCCCTGGCCCGGCTCGCCCGCGGCGGCAGGCTCAGCGGGGGAGCCGTCGCACGAACTCCGCGACCGCTTCCCTGACGTCGTCGGCCGTCCACTTCAGGCCCTCCTCGGTCACGGTGACCTCCGTGACCGAGAGGCCCGGCGGCCCGTCAGGGAACCAGCGCCTGAAGAGCAGGGTCCCGGTCTCCTCCGCCTGCCCGAGAGCGGCCTCGTCCAGTACGTCCTGCGCGTACGGCAGCCACACCTGGAACTGGTGGGTGTGCGGGCGCTCCGGGTGTACGCGGGACCAGGCGACCCCCGCCGCCGCGAACCCCTCGTGCAGCGCCTCGGCGACCACGCGCGCGTGGGCCACGTATTCGGGCAGCCGGGGGAGCGTGTGCTTGAGCCCGAGAAGGGCCGACACCGCGGCCGGGAACTGCTGGAACACCTGACCGCCGTAGCGGTGGCGCCACACCCTCGCCTCCTCCACGAGCGTGCGCGGACCGGCCAGCGCGGCGCCGCTCAGACCCTCCAGGGACTTGTAGAACGACACGTACACGGAGTCGGCGAGCCCGGCGATCTCCGCGAGGCCGCGGCCGAAGTGCGAGCTGCACTCCCACAGGCGGGCGCCGTCGAAGTGCACGACCGCGTCCCGCTCGCGGGCCGCCGCCACGACCGCCTCGAGCTCGTCCCACTCCGGCAGGACGAAACCGGTGTCCCGGAGAGGCAGTTCGAGCATCAACGTCCCGAAGGGCTCGGGGAAGTACCGCACCTCGTCCGCCGTGGGCAGCCGCGGCTCATCCGTCGGGTGCACCGTCCGCAACCCGCTGACCACGGAGAAGGCGCCCCCTTCATGGACCTCGGGGTGCGCCTTGGGATGCAGCGCGACCGTCGCGTTCCCCGTACGGCCCGCCCAGCAGCGCATCGCGACCTGCTGGGCCATGGTGCCGGTCGGGAAGAACGCGGCGTCCTCCTTGCCGAGCAGGCGGGCGACCTCGCTCTCCAGGGTGGCGACGACGGCGTCGCCGTAGACGTCGGCGGGCTCGTCAGGGCCGACCACCTCGGGGGCCGCGGCCGCCAGGGCGGAGAGGCGCTCGACGAGCGGGACGTACACGGAGCCGCGGTGCAGCGTCCGGGGCGCGCTCACGGCGACGGCGCGACGGCGACGGGTCGCCTCGGACTCGGAGTATGGCTCCGGCTGCTCTTGGGGCGTGCTGTGGGCGGGCATCCTCCGAGCATGACCCCGTCCACCGCCACCGGTCACATGATTAACCACAGCCTGTGGACAGCGAAGACGCGGCACCAACCGATCGCGTTAGCATGACGAGAAATCGTCCGGTACCCCGAGCGGACTGGAACGGAAGGCGCCGCCGCGTGAACGCATCGCATCAGCCAGACCCGCGGGACCGCCCCGCGAGGCTCACCGTAGGAGTCGTGGGCGCGGGCCGGGTCGGCCCCGCGCTCGCCGCGTCGCTGCGGCTCGCCGGGCACCGCCCGGTGGCCGCGTCCGGCGTCTCCGACACCTCCGTACGACGAGCCGCCACCCTGCTGCCCGACGTCCCCCTCGTCCCGCCCGCCGAGGTGCTCGACCGCGCGGACCTGGTGCTCCTGACCGTCCCCGACGACGCCCTGCCCGGCCTCGTCGAGGGCCTCGCGGAGACCGGGGCCGTCCGCCCCGGCCAGCTGCTCGTGCACACCTCGGGGCGGTACGGCACGCGCGTCCTTGAGCCCGCCCTGCGCGCCGGCGCCCTGCCGCTCGCACTGCACCCCGCCATGACGTTCACCGGCACCCCCGTGGACGTCCAGCGCCTCGCCGGCTGCTCCTTCGGCGTGACCGCGCCCGAAGAGCTGCGGCTCGCCGCCCAGGCCCTGGTCATCGAGATGGGCGGCGAGCCCGAGTGGATCGCCGAGGAGAACCGCCCGCTCTACCACGCGGCCCTCGCCCTGGGCGCGAACCACCTGGTCACCCTGGTCGCCGAGGCCATGGACCTGCTGCGTGACGCGGGCGTCGCCGCTCCCGACCGGATGCTGGGCCCGCTGCTCGGCGCCGCCCTGGACAACGCGCTGCGATCGGGCGACGCGGCGCTCACAGGCCCCGTCGCGCGCGGGGACGCGGGCACCGTCGCCGCGCACGTCGCGGAGTTGCGCGCGCACGCCCCGCAGACCGTCGCCGGGTACATCGCGATGGCCCGCGCCACCGCAGACCGCGCCCTCGCCCACGGCCTGCTCAAGCCGGAGCTCGCCGAGGACCTCCTCGGAGTCCTTGCCGACGGGGCCGGCGGCACGGGCGGCGTCGGCGGCACCGGCGGGGGAGACCGGTGAACGCCACCCTTCTGCACACCGCCGAGTCCCTGCGCACGCGCGCGCGTGCCGGGCGCCGGGCCGTCGTCATGACCATGGGAGCCCTGCACGACGGCCACGCCTCGCTGGTCCGCGCCGCCCGCCGTATCGCGGGCCCCGAGGGCGAGGTCGTCGTCACGGTCTTCGTGAACCCCCTGCAGTTCGGGGCGGGCGAGGACCTGGACCGCTACCCCCGCACCCTCGAAGCCGACATCAAGGTCGCCGAACAGGCGGGGGCGGACGTCGTGTTCGCCCCTTCCGTGGACGAGGTCTACCCCGGCGGCGAGCCCCAGGTCCGGATCGGCGCGGGCCCCATGGGCACCGTCCTCGAAGGCGCCACGCGCCCCGGCCACTTCGACGGCATGCTCACCGTCGTCGCCAAACTGCTCCACCTCACCGCGCCCGACGTGGCGCTGTTCGGGCAGAAGGACGCCCAGCAGCTCGCCCTGATCCGCCGCATGGTGCGCGACCTCAACTTCCCCGTGGAGATCGTCGGCGTCCCCACCGTCCGCGAGGACGACGGCCTGGCCCTCTCCAGCCGCAACCGCTATCTCTCCCCGGCCGAGCGGCGCACCGCCCTCGCCCTGTCCCAGGCCCTCTTCGCGGGCCGCGACCGGCACGCCGCGCAGGAGGCCCTGCGCGCGCGGGCCGCCAGCGCCCCCGCCACCCGCGCGCGGGCCGCCGCCCTGAGCGAGATCGGCGAGTCCCGCGCGGCGGCCGACGCGCACGCCGTGGCGCACTCCGCGGAGCCCTCCGCGAGCGACGGCCCCGCCGCCGTCGTCACGGCCGCCCGACTCGTCCTCGACGAAGCGGCCCGCCTGCGGCCCCCGCTGGAGCTGGACTACGTGGCGCTCGTGGACCCCGCCGACTTCAGCGAGGTCCGCCCCGGGCACCGCGGCGACGCCGTCCTCGCCGTGGCCGCGAGGGTCGGCTCGACGCGACTGATCGACAACATCCCGCTGACGTTCGGAGCCGCCGTATGAGCACCACCGGAATCCGGCTGCACGCGCCCGCCCCCGGCTGGTCCCTCGAAGCCGACGTCGTGGTCGTCGGCTCCGGAGTGGCCGGCCTCACGGCCGCCCTGCGCTGCTCGGCCGCCGGCCTGAAGACGGTCGTGGTGACCAAGGCCCGCCTGGACGCGGGGTCCACCCGCTGGGCGCAGGGCGGCGTCGCCGCGGCGCTCGGCGAGGGCGACACCCCCGAGGAGCACCTGGACGACACCCTCGTGGCGGGCGTGGGCCTGTGCGACGAGGAGGCCGTGCGCACCCTCGTCACCGAGGGGCCCGACGCCGTACGCCGCCTCATCGAGACCGGCGCCCACTTCGACACGGATGCCGAGGGCGCCATCGAGCTGGCCCGCGAGGGCGGCCACCACCGCCGCCGCATCGCGCACGCGGGCGGCGACGCGACCGGCGCGGAGATCTCCCGCGCCCTCGTCGAAGCAGTCCGCGCCCGGTCCATACCGACCGTGGAGAACGCACTCGTCCTCGACCTCCTGACGGACGCCGACGGCCGCACCGCGGGCGTCTCCCTGCACGTCATGGGGGAGGGCCAGCACGACGGCGTGGGCGCCGTCCACGCCCCCGCCGTGGTCCTCGCGACCGGCGGCATGGGCCAGGTCTTCTCGGCGACCAGCAACCCGTCCGTGTCCACGGGCGACGGCGTCGCGCTCGCCCTGCGCGCGGGCGCCGAGGTCTCCGACCTGGAGTTCGTGCAGTTCCACCCCACGGTGCTCTTCCTCGGCGCGGACGCGGAGGGCCAGCAGCCGCTGGTCTCCGAAGCGGTCAGGGGCGAGGGCGCGCACCTCGTGGACGCCGACGGCGTGCGCTTCATGGTCGGGCAGCACGAGCTCGCCGAGCTCGCCCCGCGCGACGTCGTCGCCAAGGGCATCACGCGCCGCATGCAGGAGCACGGCACCGAGCACATGTACCTGGACGCCCGGCACTTCGGCGCCGACATGTGGGAGAACCGCTTCCCGACGATCCTCGCCGCCTGCCGCGCCCACGGCATCGACCCCGTCACCGAGCCCATCCCGGTCGCCCCGGCCGCGCACTACGCCTCCGGAGGCGTCCGCACCGACCGGCACGGCCGCACCACCGTCCCCGGCCTGTACGCCTGCGGAGAGGTCGCCTGCACCGGCGTCCACGGCGCCAACAGGCTCGCCTCCAACTCCCTGCTCGAAGGCCTGGTCTACGCCGAGCGCATCGCCGACGACATCGCGGCGCGGCACGCGGAGAACGCCCTGCACGCGCGCGTGCCCGCCCCCGCAACTCAGCCCGGGACGCCGACGCACCCCCTGCTCCCGCCCGAGGCCCGCTTCGCCATCCAGCGCGTCATGACCGAGGGCGCCGGAGTCCTGCGCTCCGCCGACTCCCTGACCGAGGCCGCGGACCGTCTCGCCCGCATCCACGCCGAGGCCGCGGGCGCGCTCGCCGAGCACGGCAAGACCGCCGAGCCCGGCGTCGACACCTGGGAGACCACCAACCTCCTGTGCGTCGCCCGCGTTCTGGTGGCCGCCGCTCTGCGCCGCGAGGAGACCCGTGGCTGCCACTGGCGCCAGGACCACGCCGACCGGGACGACGCGGCCTGGCGGCGCCACATCGTCGTACGCCTGAATCCGGACAGGACCCTGGCGGCGCACACGACCGAGACCCACGACTTCCCTCCGACCCGTCCCAGTCCCCAGGAGCAGTGACCGTGAGCACCCCCGACGACCTCCCCCTCGCCACCCCCTCAGCAGCCGGCGGCGGCTGCGGCGACGCCTGCGGCTGCGGCGGCGGTGACGACGCGTTCGACCCCCTGGAGTGCGGTCTCGACCCCGCCCTCGCGCGACTCCTCGCCGAGGCGGGCCTCGACCCGCTGCAGATCGAGGACATCGCGCACATGGCCATCGAGGAGGACCTGGCCGGCGGCGTGGACGTCACCACGGCCGCCACCATCCCCGAGGACGCGGTGGCCACCGCCGACTTCGCCGCGCGCGAGCCGGGCACCGTGGCGGGCCTGCGCGTCGCCGAAGCGGTCCTCTCCGTGGTGTGCGAGGACGAGTTCGAGGTCGAGCGGCACGCGGAGGACGGTGACCGGGTCGAGGCGGGCGACGTCCTGCTGAGCGTCACGACCCGCACCCGCGACCTGCTCACCGCCGAGCGCAGCGCGCTGAACATCCTGTGCCGCCTCTCCGGCATCGCGACCGCCACGCGCGCGTGGGCGGACGCGCTCGACGGCGCGAAGGCGAAGGTCCGCGACACCCGCAAGACGACGCCCGGCTACCGCGCCCTGGAGAAGTACGCGGTACGCATGGGCGGCGGCGTCAACCACCGCATGTCGCTCTCCGACGCGGCCCTGGTCAAGGACAACCACGTGGTCGCGGCCGGCGGCATCACGCAGGCCTTCAAGGCCGTCCGCGAACACTTCCCCGACCTGCCGATCGAGGTCGAGGTCGACACGCTGCACCAGCTGCGCGAGGTCGTCGACGCGGGCGCCGACCTGATCCTCCTGGACAACTTCACGCCCGGCGAGACCGAGGAGGCCGTCGCCCTCGTGGCCGGCCGCGCGCTCCTCGAATCCTCCGGCCGCCTCACCCTGGAGAACGCCCGCACGTACGCGCAGACCGGCGTCGACTACCTCGCGGTCGGCGCGCTCACGCACTCCTCCCCGATCCTCGACATCGGCCTCGACCTGCGGGAAGCGGTGCGGGACTGATGCTGCTGACGATCGACGTAGGGAACACCCACACCGTCCTCGGCCTCTTCGACGGTGAGGACATCGTCGAGCACTGGCGCATCTCCACCGACGCGCGCCGCACGGCCGACGAACTCGCCGTGCTGCTCAACGGCCTGATGGGCATGCACCCGCTGCTCGGCGACGAGCTGGGCGACGGCATCGACGGCATCGCGATCTGCTCGACGGTCCCCTCGGTCCTGCACGAGCTGCGCGAGGTCACCAGGCGCTACTACGGCGATGTGCCGGCCGTCCTCGTCGAACCGGGCATCAAGACCGGCGTCCCGATCCTCATGGACAACCCCAAGGAGGTCGGCGCCGACCGCATCATCAACGCGGTCGCGGCGGTCGAGCTCTACGGCGGCCCGGCGATCGTCGTCGACTTCGGCACCGCCACGACCTTCGACGCGGTCTCCGCGCGCGGGGAGTACGCCGGCGGTGTCATCGCGCCCGGCATCGAGATCTCCGTGGAGGCGCTCGGCGTACGCGGCGCGCAGCTCCGCAAGATCGAGCTGGCCCGCCCGCGCAGCGTCATCGGCAAGAACACGGTCGAGGCCATGCAGGCGGGCATCCTGTACGGCTTCGCGGGCCAGGTCGACGGAGTGGTGAACCGCATGGCGCGCGAACTCGCGGGCGCGGGCGGCGACCCCGACGACGTGACGGTCATCGCGACGGGCGGTCTCGCGCCGATGGTGCTCGGTGAGGCCTCGGTCATCGACGAGCACGAACCGTGGCTGACGCTGATCGGTCTCCGCCTCGTCTACGAACGGAACATCACCCGTACCTGACCGATTGCCGACGCCGTCGTGTGCACAACCCTCCGCCATCTGCAAGAGTCTGCGCAGGGACGGGACTTGGCGGGTGTGGGCGGGTTGGTACGGATGAGGCGCAAGAGACGAGTGAGCGTGGCGTTGGCCGCGCCGGCACTGGCGCTGGTGGCTGTCATCGGCGCCCCGACGTCCGCCATGGCGCGGTCCGCCTCCCCCGCGATGGCCGGGGCGGGCGCGGGGATCCTCCCCTGGCTCGCCGTGGCGGCGGTCGCCGTGCTGGGCATCGGGGCGGTGGCCTACGCGGTGGCCCGCCGGGCGGAGTAGCCGTCCAGGGAGCCGTCCTCCAGCGGTGAGGTGGCAGTCCCGGTCGGAGCGCATTGGCTCGCCCCGCCCCCGCCCCGCTCACCCAACGCGCCGTTAATTGGCGTTAAGCCGATTTTGTCCGTTTAGCGCGTATCGTCAGTCCATGCCCACGCCATACGGATCCCGGGGCGGCATGGCCTTCAGCGCGGAGGAGCTGCGTGTGCTCCGTCGCGCTCTGGCGCTCGCCCTGCACCCCAGCCCCGCCTGCGACGACGACGTCCAGGACTGTCTCCGTCTAGCCGAATCGGTCGACGAAGCGGTGCGCGAGGGCGCCAGGCTACGTGCCTTCCTCGTGGCCGACCTCGCCCGCTACCGGGCGGCCCTGCCCGGCACCGCGTCCGGTTACCTGGCCCTCCTCGACGACGTCCTCGCCACCGGCTACCAGCCCGGCGTCGACGACCTCGCGGCCCTGCGTGCCCTGCGCGGCAACCCGGTCGCGGCCGCCCTCCTCGACCGCTGCCGCGTCCTCGCCGAACGGTCCGTGCGCGCCCGCCTCGCGGGCCGCGCCGTCCCCGCACAGGAGCGGGCCGCCCTTCCCGTCCCGGCCCCCGCGTCCCGCACCACCCGCCTCCTCGCCCTGCCCGGCGCCAAGAGCGAGCCCGCCGAGCGCCGCCCGGCCCCCGCCCCGGCGCCGCCGCGCCCGGTCCCGACCCCGGCGGAGGTGTTCCCGCCCAAGCGCCGCCCCGAGACACCCGAGGGTCCGCCGCGTCAGCTCGCGGCGGGCTAGCTACTCTGGGGGGCATGGACTACGTTTCCGCGCTCGTGCCCCCCGTAGTGATGGCCGTGTTCTTCATCGGTCTCATCGTGACGATCGTGAAGACCCAGGGCGGTGCCAACAAGGCCAAGGAGGACGCGGCCGTCGACGCCGCGATCAGCCGCGCCGAAGCGGCCCGCCGGAGCCCGGAGGCAGGCGGCGCCTGAACGGCCGCCGCATCCCGCCCCCCCTGCCCCACCCCGCACCCAGGCGTACGACTCGCGTGCCTTTCGAGTCGTACGCCCTTTTTGTTGCGGAAATTAGTGGTACGCCACGTCCCTCACGCATCACGCCAATAGTGACGTCTCCCACTATTGTTCAACTGTGCCTCGTCCATTGGGAGAACTCGAAGACTCAGTCATGACGCGGGTGTGGAAGTGGAACCGCCCCGTGACCGTTCGAGAAGTCCTGGAAGACCTTCAGCAGGAACGGTCCATCGCGTACACGACCGTGATGACCGTTTTGGACAATCTCCATCAGAAGGGCTGGGTGCGCCGCGAAGCGGAAGGCCGGGCCTATCGATATGAGGCGGTCTCCACTCGCGCCGCCTACGCCGCCGCACTGATGAACGAAGCCTGGTCGCGGAGCGACAACCCGGCGGCGGCGCTGGTCGCCTTCTTCGGCATGATGTCCGAGAGCCAGCGCGAAGCGCTGAGCGACGCGATGCGTATCGTCCAAGGCCCGGAGAACCCCGGTGCCGCGGAGCGCGCCGCAGAGCGATAGCGTCCGCTCATGCCAGCAGAGGTCCCCGAACGCAGCGAACTCAGCGAACTCAGCGCAAAAGCGGTCTCGGTCCGCAGGGCGCGAACCTCCGATGTGCCGGCCGTGCGCGGGCTCCTCGACTCCTACGTCCGCGAGCGGATCCTCCTGGACAAAGCGACGGTCACGCTTTACGAGGACATCCAGGAGTTCTGGGTGGCGGAACGCGACGACAACGCGGAGTTGGTCGGCTGCGGGGCTCTGCACGTGATGTGGGAAGACCTCGCGGAAGTGCGCACGCTCGCGGTGAATCCGGTGGTCAAGGGGGCCGGAGTGGGGCATCAGCTGCTGGGCAAGTTGCTGCAGACCGCCCGTTGGCTCGGAGTCCGCAAGGTTTTCTGTCTCACCTTCGAAGTCGACTTCTTCGCGAAGCACGGCTTCGTGGAGATCGGTGAGACTCCGGTCGACGGAGATGTCTACAGCGAGCTCCTGCGTTCCTATGACGAGGGCGTCGCGGAGTTCCTGGGCCTCGAACGAGTGAAACCGAACACCTTGGGCAACAGTCGGATGCTTCTGCACCTGTGATCGTCCGACCGTAACGCCGGGGCGTAAGGCGGGGACGTAACGTCACGCCGTATCGGACCCCCGTATCAGCACCAGTATCGTCACGTCGTATCGACCCCCGTAACGGCCCCGTATCGGCCCCCGGTATCGGCACGTCCGTATTCCTGGCAGCCAGCATGCCCCGGTCGTCTATGTCCGAAACGCGCACGTTTCCAGGCTTCTAGGGGTGCCAGGTCTCTCCCAGGGGTTTGTGTTTTTCCGGCAAAAGCGGTTTGCTTTCCGACGTACTGCAGTACTGCATATAACAGGGGCCGGGGAATCGGCGGCGTACGTCGTGCGGCCCGGTCTCACAGTTATCGATGAAAGGAAATCCGGTGGCACAGAAGGTTCAGGTCCTTCTTGTCGATGACCTCGACGGTGGCGAGGCAGACGAGACCGTGACGTTCGCGCTGGACGGCAAGTCCTACGAGATCGACCTCACCACGGCCAACGCGGACAAGCTCCGTGGCGCCCTTGAGGACTTCGTCAAGGCTGGTCGGCGCACCGGAGGCCGTGGTTCCGGCGGCCGTGGCAAGGCCCGCGCGGCGACGTCGGGCGGCAGCCAGGACACCGCCGCGATCCGCGCCTGGGCGAAGGAGAACGGTTTCGAGGTCAATGACCGCGGCCGTGTTCCCGCTTCGATTCGCGAGGCCTACGAGAAGGCCAACGGCTGACGGCTGCGACGCCGCAACCGGACCCGGTGGCATTGAGTCGCCGCCGTGTCCACCAGCCGTACGAGACCGGAGCCCACGGCGGGGTCGCTGTGGAGCGCGGACCCGTCACCCCCCATCGGGGACAGGGACGGCAGCGCGGGCAGCGTCGGCTCCACCTCACAGCCGGGCTCCGGGGGCCGCAGCCAGACGGCGGCCCCCCAAGAGCCGGACAAGCCCGGGGGTGCGGGCGCCTCGATCCGCCCGCCCGCCCCGATCGCGGTGAGGCCGAGGGGAATGTCCCCCCACTCCAGCCAGTCGAGCAGGCCCGGCAGCTCCTCCGCGCTCCCCGCGCTCACCAGGAGCCGCATCGTTTCCCCGCGCAGTGCCACCGGAGCCTTCGGTCCGAGGTGGCGCAGCGCAGCGAAGCCCGCCTCCGCCGGCAGTTCCAGGACGTCGAAGCGCAGCCCCGTCACCAGGGACACCGGGCCGGGGCCGGGGACCGTCGCCCAGCCGAGCTCGTTCTCGTACCACTGCCGCACCGGGTCGCTCTGCTCGACCGGTACACGGGGCTGAGGAACTGTGGGGGCCATGTCCTGGCAACAGCCGAAAGGGCGCAAGGGTTACGGAAAGTACCGGCCTGGATGCGTTACGTGGTCGACGAGGGGGCGTAAAGGGGTATCCGGGGATGCAAGGGTGTTCGCCCGTAGCTGAGGGAACCGGGGCGCGCCGCATGGAGTGTCAGTCCCGACGGGTAAGACATCCCTAGTGGGAAGGGGCGACACGCAGTCTCGGACGCCGTACGTTCGCCATCGGCGTAGTGCTGGTGAGGGTAACTGTCTGGCCTGCGGGAACATCGTCTCGCACCATCGGGTTGATGCTGTTGTCGGCGTTCGAGGTCAGGACTTCCCCTGCGAAGGGGGCCGGGTGTCGGCAGTTGGAATGAGCGGTCCCCGCTTGCGGGACTAAGCTGCGGAAGGACAGGGAGGGGACCGACCCCTTACTGCCTGACCGCTCTGAGGAGCGATTAACGATGTTCGAGAGGTTCACCGACCGCGCGCGGCGGGTTGTCGTCCTGGCTCAGGAAGAAGCCCGGATGCTCAACCACAACTACATCGGCACCGAGCACATCCTCCTGGGCTTGATCCACGAGGGCGAGGGTGTCGCCGCTAAGGCCCTGGAGAGCCTCGGGATTTCGCTCGAGGCGGTCCGCCAGCAGGTGGAGGAGATCATCGGTCAGGGCCAGCAGGCCCCGTCCGGGCACATCCCCTTCACCCCCCGTGCCAAGAAGGTCCTGGAGCTCTCGCTCCGCGAGGCCCTTCAGCTGGGCCACAACTACATCGGCACGGAGCACATCCTGCTCGGCCTGATCCGCGAGGGCGAGGGCGTCGCCGCCCAGGTCCTGGTCAAGCTGGGCGCCGATCTCAACCGGGTGCGGCAGCAGGTCATCCAGCTGCTCTCCGGCTACCAGGGCAAGGAGACCGCCACCGCCGGCGGTCCTGCCGAGGGCACGCCCTCCACGTCCCTGGTCCTCGACCAGTTCGGCCGGAACCTCACCCAGGCCGCTCGTGAGTCCAAGCTCGACCCGGTCATCGGGCGCGAGAAGGAGATCGAGCGGGTCATGCAGGTGCTGTCCCGCCGTACGAAGAACAACCCGGTGCTCATCGGTGAGCCCGGCGTCGGCAAGACCGCCGTCGTCGAGGGGCTCGCCCAGGCCATCGTCAAGGGCGAGGTGCCCGAGACCCTCAAGGACAAGCACCTCTACACCCTCGACCTCGGCGCGCTGGTCGCAGGCTCGCGCTACCGCGGTGACTTCGAGGAGCGCCTGAAGAAGGTCCTCAAGGAGATCCGCACCCGCGGCGACATCATCCTGTTCATCGACGAGCTCCACACCCTGGTGGGTGCGGGCGCCGCCGAGGGCGCGATCGACGCCGCCAGCATCCTCAAGCCGATGCTGGCCCGCGGTGAGCTGCAGACCATCGGCGCCACCACGCTCGACGAGTACCGCAAGCACCTGGAGAAGGACGCGGCCCTTGAGCGCCGCTTCCAGCCCATCCAGGTCGCGGAGCCGTCGCTGCCGCACACCATCGAGATCCTCAAGGGTCTGCGCGACCGTTACGAGGCCCACCACAGGGTCTCCATCACGGACGAGGCGCTGGTGCAGGCCGCCACCCTGGCCGACCGGTACATCTCGGACCGCTTCCTCCCCGACAAGGCGATCGACCTGATCGACGAGGCCGGTTCCCGGATGCGCATCCGCCGGATGACCGCGCCGCCGGACCTCCGCGAGTTCGACGAGAAGATCGCGGGCGTCCGCCGCGACAAGGAGTCCGCGATCGACTCGCAGGACTTCGAGAAGGCCGCCTCGCTGCGCGACAAGGAGAAGCAGCTCCTGGCCGCCAAGGCCAAGCGCGAGAAGGAGTGGAAGGCCGGCGACATGGACGTCGTCGCCGAGGTCGACGGCGAGCTGATCGCCGAGGTCCTCGCCACGGCGACGGGCATCCCGGTCTTCAAGCTGACCGAGGAGGAGTCGTCCCGCCTGCTGCGCATGGAGGACGAGCTCCACAAGCGCGTCATCGGCCAGAAGGACGCCGTCAAGGCGCTCTCGAAGGCGATCCGGCGTACGCGAGCGGGTCTGAAGGACCCGAAGCGTCCCGGCGGCTCGTTCATCTTCGCCGGCCCGTCCGGTGTCGGTAAGACCGAGCTGTCCAAGGCGCTCGCCGAGTTCCTCTTCGGCGACGAGGACGCGCTGATCTCCCTCGACATGTCGGAGTTCAGCGAGAAGCACACGGTCTCGCGGCTCTTCGGTTCGCCCCCCGGTTACGTGGGTTACGAAGAGGGCGGCCAGCTGACCGAGAAGGTCCGCCGCAAGCCGTTCTCCGTCGTCCTCTTCGACGAGGTCGAGAAGGCCCACCCGGACATCTTCAACTCGCTCCTGCAGATCCTGGAGGACGGTCGCCTGACCGACTCCCAGGGCCGGGTCGTCGACTTCAAGAACACGGTCATCATCATGACGACCAACCTCGGCACCCGGGACATCTCGAAGGGCTTCAACCTCGGCTTCGCGGCCCAGGGCGACACGAAGTCCAACTACGAGCGGATGAAGAACAAGGTCAGCGACGAGCTGAAGCAGCACTTCCGCCCGGAGTTCCTGAACCGCGTGGACGACGTCGTCGTCTTCCCGCAGCTCACGCAGGACGACATCCTCCAGATCGTCGACCTGATGATCACCAAGGTGGATGAGCGCCTGAAGGACCGGGACATGGGCATCGAGCTCTCCCAGTCCGCGAAGGAGCTGCTCTCGAAGAGGGGCTACGACCCGGTGCTCGGCGCGCGTCCGCTGCGGCGCACGATCCAGCGCGAGGTCGAGGACACCCTCTCCGAGAAGATCCTCTTCGGCGAGCTGCGCCCCGGCCACATCGTGGTCGTCGACACGGAGGGCGAGGGCGAGACCGCCACGTTCACCTTCCGCGGCGAGGAGAAGGCGGCGCTGCCCGACGTGCCGCCGATCGAGTCGGCCGCCGGTGGCGGCGCGGGCCCGAACCTGAGCAAGGAGGCGTAGCCTCAGGCCACGCTTCACAGGGGCTGCCCCGGAACCGTTTCATACGGTTTCGGGGCAGCCCCTTTCTGGTGCGTACGAGGTGGCCCTCAGGCCGTGATTGTGACGCCCTCCGGCACGTTCCGTACGCGCGGCAGGCGCGGGTTGACGCGCAGGACACGCAGGCCGGGGAGGCGGGCCAGCCACGCCATGTCCGGGTCGGGCAGCTCGGCGTTGATCCACAGGTGCGTGAGAGGTCCCGGGACCAGGCCCGCGAGCAGCTCCTCGGTGCGCATGATGCCGGCCACCTGGATGCGGGGCCGCCCGCCGAGTTCCCGCAGGGCCGCGAGCTCGGCCGCGTCGGACACGGGGAAGTACAGGCCCTCCGGGTCGAGGTGGGCGATGATCTCGCGCGCGTACCGCTCGGTCTCGAAGTGGCGCCAGGGGCGGGCGAGCTCGGTGCGGATGGCTAGTGAGGAGCGGGTGCGCAGCCGGGCGAGGTAGTCGATCGCCGCGTCGTCCTGCACGCGGGTCGCGGTGATGGCCAGGAGCAGCGCCTGCTGGTCACCGGGTACCTGCTCGGGCTCCGGCAGCTGCTCAAGGACGATGGGGCCGACCCAGCCGAGACTGCGGGCGCCCTGCTCGGTGGTGGGGCGCAGGAGGTTCTTCGTGCGCCGGTGCACGAGTTCCTGCATGGCCGGGTCCAGCTCGCTGACGTGCTCCAGGCAGGCCGCGGCCATCAGGCGCCGGTGGTTCACGTGCGGCCTGCGCAGGTGGGGCGCGGCGGCCAGCAGGTGCTCCAGGAAGTGGGCGCATTCGTCGGGGCGGGCGTGGGCCGCGGACATCCGGATGACCTCCTCCCACTCCGGCTGGTGGGCGTGGTCGACGAGGGTGTGCAGATGGCCGCGGGCCACGATCTCCTTGGCGGCCAGGTAGTCCTGGAAGGTCCGGTGGATGAACTCGACGGAGATGCCCGCCAGTTCGCGCAGCAGTCCGGTGCGGTGCAGCAGATGGCGGAAGATCTTCTCGCCGTCGCCCGCGGCGCGGGCCGAGGGGATGGCGGGCAGCGCCGCGTCGAGGACCTCGACGACCCGCCCGCGCGGCAGTTCCGAGACGCCCTCCGCGAGCATGGCGTGGGCGAGTTTGCGCAGCAGGAGTTCCCGGGCGCCCTGCTGGAGGCGTACGTCGTCCGCGTAGAGCACGTCGCGTTCGGGGTCGCGGCGTTGCAGGAGCATCTCCAGGGCGGCGTCGTAGAGCTCCTTGCGGCCCTTGGGCAGGGAGCCCGAGCGGTCACGGTTGAGAGCGCATATCAGGCCGCACATCAGCGGGTTGGTGGCGAGCTGGCGCAGCTCGCGGTAGATGCGTACGGAGTGCAGGAGGCGCTGCTCGTACTCCTTGAGGTCGTCGCGGTCGGGCTGCTCTCCGTACTGGTCGTCGCCCATCGCGGCGCTGTGCCAGTCGCGGATGAAGCGGGTGACCTGGTCGCGGGACATCGGGGCGAGCGACAGCTCCGTGAAGCCCTCCTCGGCGAGGCGCTCCTGGGCGAGCCAGCCGTCCTCCACGGCGGAGGGGCGCGAAGTGACCAGGCAGGCGGTGCCTGAGAAGACGCGGAGGAGCCGGCGGAGCTGGTCGCGCAGGGCGCCGCGGGTCTCCTCGGGCGCCTCGTCGATGCCGTCGACGAGGAGCAGGGCGCGGCCCGCGAGGAGCGTGCGCACGACCCAGCCCTCGGGTTCCCGCCCGGCCAGCGGATGGCGCACGGCGCGCAGGAAGTCGTCCGGGGCGGGGAAGCCCTCGCGGGCGAAGCGGCGTACCGGCAGGACGAAGGGGACCCTGGCTCCCTCGCGGGCGGCGGCCACCGCGAGCCACTGCACGAGGGTCGTCTTGCCGGAGCCCGCGACACCGCGCAGCAGGACCCGTTCATGGCCCTCCAGCGCCCGGTCGGCGAGGAGCACCGTGCGCTGCTGGGCGCCTGTCACAGGGCCGCCGGGGTGCTCCTCCGCCTGGAGGCTGAGGTAGGTGTCCTCCAGGGGCCAGCGGTCGGGCGCGTTGGCGAAGTCGACGCCGACGATGGTCAGCCAGCCGTGCTGGCGCACGACCTCCTGCGCGTACGCGGCCTCGAAGTCGGCGTCCTCCTGGGAGGGCTGGGGGCGGCGGGCCGCGGCGGCGGCCTCGGCGTCGTTGAGGTCGACGAGCTGGCGCACCCGGCTCGCGCGCTCGGGCAGGTGCCGCTGGATGTACGGGGAGCGGCGCACGAGGTGGTGCAGGACGTGCAGGCAGACGGCGACGAGCAGTTCGTCGTGGAACCAGGCGGCGTCGGGGGAGAGGCGGCGGTCGGCGCCCTGGACGGCGCCGCGCAGCCGCCTGGCGTAGTCCTGGGGCCCCAGGCGCACGGCGTCGGCGTCGGTGAGGTCGAGTTCGCCGATGGCGAGCAGGGTGCGGGTCAGCACGTCGGCCACGGCGGGCAGTTCGCGGGTGGGCGTGGAGTGCGTCTCGGCGGCGAGCTGGATGAACTCGGCGGCGGTGCGGTGGACTTCGTCCGGGTCGGCCGGGGCGTCGGGCCCCCGCCAGGTGGCGAGGGCGGCGATCAGGTCGGGGGTCTTGGGGGGCCGGGGCGGGACGCGGAACAGCCGCTGCACGAGGGGGGCGGAGAGGGTCGACGGGGTGCGTACTACGGGCTCCATGGGCATCGCGGTCCCTGGGTCGGGTCGTGCCGTAGTCGGGTCTTGCCGTGGTCTGGTGGTGCCGTGGTCGTGCATGTTCGTGCGTGGTCCGGCGTGCCGCGAACGGGCCTGCCGCAGGAGCCAAGCCTAGGTCAAGCGCGCCTGCGCGGGGGCTGGTTGAGCTGCACACCGGGCGGTATCCGCTGCGCGGTCGCGGCGCTCACCTCGGTGCCCATGTCGACGACGGCGAGGTGGGGGAAGGCCGAGAGCCAGGCGAGGCCCTCCACGGGGTGCGGCGCGTCCAGGGCGAGGCGGACGAGCTGCTCGGGCACGATGAGTTCGACGAGGTCCTCGACGCGGTAGGCGCCGACGACCTTGATGCTGGGCCAGCCGCCGATGGAGCGCAGGGCGCGCAGGTCGTCGGGGCCGTGCGCGGGGACCATGGGGCGCTGCGAAAGCCGCATGATGATCTCCCGGAGGTAGAGCTCCCGGTCGTAGAACGTCCAGGACGCCGCGAGGGCCAGCTGCACCTTGCGGTCGGGGTGGTCGCGGAAGCGGGTCAGGAAGTGCAGCGCGGCCGGGCTCGCGACCTTGGCGGCGGCCAGCGGCACCAGGTACGCGATCTCGTCGTCGACCTCGCCGGGCCCGGGCAGCAGGCCGAGTGCCAGCTCGCTGCCCACCTCCGCCAGGTCGTACGCCTCGCGCTCCGACCTGGGCGGCACGAGCGAACGCAGGCCCTCCTCCACCAGCGCCCGCACGGCCGGCGCCACCTCCGCCGCGTACGGCAGCGAGGCCGCCGCGAGCAGTTTGGCGTGCGGACTGCCGCGCTCCACGAGGCGCCGCAGCATCTGTTCCGCCTCCTTCGGCCGCGCGTGCGCGACGGCCAGCAGGATGACGTCCTCCCACTCGGCCGCGTCGGCGTGGCTCAGGAGCAGGTCGAAGTCCAGCTCCTGCACGGCGAGGCGGGAGCCCAGGTAGTCCTGGAAGGTGCGGTGCAGGAAGTGCACCCGGCCCTCGGCGGGCTCGCGCAGCAGCCCCGACCGCAGGAGCAGCGAGCCGTAGACGCCCTCGCCGCCGCCGTCGAGACCCATCGAGGGCGCCGCGTCGCCGAGGATGTGCACGGCGTCCGAACGGTCCATCTCCGCCCGGCTGTTGCGGATCAACCACCACGCGAGCTTCTGGAGCAGCTGGATCTGGATGGCGAACGGGATTCGCGACCCGGACGAGGGATACAGCTCCCGCTCCACGTCCCGGCGCTCCAGGAGCATCGTCAGCGCGGCCTCGTACAACGACTTCCTGTCCTGCGGCAGAAAACCCCGCCGGTCGCGGTGGAGGGCACAGAGCATGCCGCACATCAGCGGATTCGTGGCGAGCCGGTTCAGCTCGGAGGCCGCCCGCACCGACTGAAGGAGCGCCTCGCCGACCGCCTCCTCGACGCCCGCCGCGCGGTGCCAGCGGTGGACGAACGTGGCGACGTCGTCCCGCCCCATCGGCGAGAGCGTGAGCTCGGCGAAACCGGTGGCGTCCAGCCACTTGTCGGGGACGGCGGACGGGCGGGACGTGACGAGCCACAGATTGCCCGGGAACGTACGTGTCAGATCCCGCAGCCAGCGCTTGGCCGCCGCGCGCCGGTCCTCGGAGATCTCGTCGAGGCCGTCGACGAGCAGCACGCCGCGCCGCGCCCGCAGCACCCGCTCCACCCAGCCCGCCGGCTGCTCCCCGGCGACCAGGCATCCGACGGCCGCCAGGAAGTCACTCGGAATGGGCAGTTCCGCCCCCGTCCTGACGATCCGCCGCATCGGCAGCACGAACGGCACGCGGCCGATGAGATGCGTGAGCCCGTGCGCGTACGTCCGGTCGGCCGCCGTCACCGCCAGCCACTGCACGAGCGTGGTCTTGCCCGACCCGGCGACGCCGCGCAGCAGCACGTGGTCGTGGTGGGCGAGGACCCGCTCGGCGGCCACCCGCGTCCCGCCCTCCTCGGGCTGCTCCTTGGTCGCCTCCAGGCTGAGGTAGGCGGCGTCCAGCGGCCATTCGCTGGTCCCCGCGTAGACGTCGAGACCATAGATGGTGAGCGTGCCGTGCCGCTCCACGATGTACGCCGCGTACCGCGCCTCGAAGGCGGCGTCCGCGCTCGACTGCGACGGCAGCCGTTCGAGGAGTACGTCGATGGCGGTGACGAGCCGCGCGAGCTGCTGGCTCTGCGCGGTCTGGAGCCGGGCGATGTACGTGGAGCGCTGCGTGAAGAAGTTCAGGATGTGCAGGGACGCGGTATGGAGCAGCCGCTCGTAGAAGATCTCGGCGTCGGCGCTCAGCGCGAACGTGGCGACGACCACGGCGGACTGCGCGCTCAGCCTGCGCGCGAACTCCTCGGGCCCGAGGGCGACGGCCTCGTAGTCCTCGATGGTGAGCGTCCCGAGCCCGGCGAGCGCCCGCGCGAGCGCGTCCCTGACGGCGACGGCATCCCCGGCGTCCACGGGCCGCTCGCCGGGCCCGGCGGCTTTCAACGCCCTGCGCACCAGCTCATCGGCGATCTTCTCGACGTCCTTCGGCGTGACGCCGCGCTTCTCGCCCCTGAACGAAACGAGCGCGGATATCCGCACGGGCTTGGCGACCAGCCCCGCCCCCGGCTGATCCTTCACGAAGAGCTTCTTCACGAGCGGCGCGACCGCACTGGAGGCGAGACGGGCACCGAGGGCTCCGGGGTCGACCATGTACCGAGGGTAGGCCAACGGGGCTTGTGGGCGCGGCAGTTACGTCATGCGTGGGCGGCTCCCGGCGAGGGCTGGACCCCATCGATGGCGACCTGCACCACGCGGGCCAAGTCATCCTCACTGGGCACCAATTCCCGCGCCTTCGGGGCGAGCGTGGAGTACGAGGTGACGGCCATCGGGTCGCTGCCGGCGTCGAGGGCCAGCTGGACGGCGGCCTTGTTGTGGCGGGCCCCGATGAGGAACCCGATGGTCGCGTCCGTCCGGCACGGTCGCGGCGAAGTTGTTGGCGGCGGCGCCCTGGGTGAGGTGCAGCCCCTGGCGGATGAAGCGGTCCGGAATGGCACGGGACCAGCCGTTGCGGACGGCTTGGGCGGCGTAGAAGTCCAGCTCGGACGGGGTGTCCAACTTGGTCATGAGGACGGTGATGTGTCCCCAGGGCAATTGGGCAACGGGTTGTTGCGCAATTGCTCCCGGCCACGTGCGGGCCATCTTCTGGGGCTGGGGCGCGATTGGGGTCACGTCACCCGAACGGTGTGGTTGGACGAGGTGAGGGTGCGTATCAGGGCGGCGAAGGCGGTGGGGCTGGTGGTGAGTGTGGTGGTCGGGGCGTCGCTCTCTTGGAGGTGGATCCGCCCGGTGTGGTGTGCGGCCACGTAGACGCAGTTCGCCTGGTCGCCGCTGAAGGAGGACTTCTGCCAGTCGAGAGTGCTCATGCTTGTGCTCCCAGGAGGGTGTACAGGATGTGTTGGACGAGGCCCAGCGAATCCCGTGTTCCGTGCTTGACGGGGATCACCGTCGTGTCGATCGCCGGGAGTGCTGCTGCGCCGAGCCGTTCAAACTGGCGGCGGTACTTGGTAACGGTGTCTTCCCCGTGGAGGAACATCGACTGCGCGGGATGTTCCATCAGTACGGTCTCCAGCGCGCCGCCATGCGAGGCGGAAACCCTCGGCCTCGGCCACCTGGGGGACGCCGCTCTCTGCACCTCCGAGCTTGCGGGGTGACGCCCGCGAGCGTGGGCAAAGGCGTGTGGTTTCAGCTCAATCGGTGAGGGGGTCGTAGGCGGTCACCCCGACCCGGGCGGGCAGGGCTTCCCGGCCGGTGGCCGTGGGAGTGGGTACGCGCAGGCGGCTGAGGGACCGAAGGCCCGCCAGAGGGGTGACGTCCAGCGTTTCGTGCCCCGGAGGGGTGAGCACGTTCACGTCGACGAGTGCGGGCAGGAGCGTCACGAGGCGGGCTACCGCGGCATCCCACACGCCCTTGGGGGACACGTGCAGCTCTGTGACGCCGGGCAGGGTCAGTCCGGGCGGCGCGGCTGCGAGGCTGTCGGACGACATGGTCAGCTTCGAGAGATGAGGGAGGCGGGCGAGGACACCCCACTGCGCGGCGTCCAGGCGGATCGAGGCGCTGAAGATGACCCAGTCCAACTCCTCCCATCGTTCCATGTGGTGGATGTCGGTGACGCTGTCGACGGCGTCCAGCAGCCCCAGCGTGCGCAGGGGCGCGTCGGAGGGGAACAGGGAAAGGTCCCAGGGCTCGTCGACGTCGATGATGCGCAGGTCGGTGAGGTCCCGCAGGGATGCCAGCGCTTCCGGGGTGAGGCGGGCCGGAGGAGTCTGGAGCATCAGGAACGTGGGCGCGCAGGCCACGAGCAGCCGAGAGGCGGTCTGCGGGGAGACTCCCGTACGCAGGTCCAGATATTTCGGCCGCACCCCCAGCCGCTCCAGTTCCGCCGCCTGGTCGTCGTTGAGGATCGTGAAGTGTGTCTCCCCGTCGTCGAGCTGGGTGATGACCTGGTCGGCGTACGCGCGACAGTCGTACCGGTGCCACCCCCACATCAGCTGGCTGCGTACGGCGAGACTCGAGTGCCGCGCGAACCGGGCCAGGAAAGGGATCGCCGCGTCCGACCGGACGCGGGTCGCGGTGATGGTCACGTGCCGGGCCCCGTCGTCGGTCAGTTCGTCCGGTCCCGGGAGCAGGTCGAGCACCACGGGGCCGGCCTCCGCGAGGTCACGGGCCTCCGACGGACTGCGCGGCGGAATCAGTGCCGCCGTCCGCCGCTCCACCTCCTCCCGCACCGCCGGCGCCAGCTCCGCCGCGTGTTCCAGGCAGGCCGCCGCCAGGAGATGGATCCGCTTCCTGGCCCGCTCGTCCGGGTGGCCGTCCCCGTACGCGAGCAGTCCGGTCAGGATCTCCGCCCGCTCACGAGGACGCGCCTGCGCCACCGCCATGCGGATGACGTCCTCCCACTGGTCGTCCGCGGCGTGGCGCGCGAGGAGCCCGAAGTCGCCCTCGTCGACCGCGGCCCGCGCGCCCAGGAAGTCCTGGAAGGTGCGGTGGACGAAGTGGACGGTGCCGGGGCCGGGTTCGCGCAGGAGGCCGCTGCGGTGCAGGAAGTGGGTGTAGACCGCCCGTGCGTCGCCGAGCACGGCCAGCTCGGGCACCGCGGGCAGCGCGTCCGCGATGAGCGACTCCGCCCGCGAAACGTCCATCACCGTACGGCCGTTGCGGATCAGCCAGTACGCGAGCCGTTGCAGGAGCTGGAGCTGCGGTTCCTCGCGCAACTCCGGCACCGCCATGTGACGTTCGCGGTCGCGGCGTACCAGGAGCATGGAGAGGGCCGCCGTGTACAGGTCCTTGCGGCCCAGCGGCAGGAAGCCCCGCCGGTCCCGGTGCAGGGCGCAGATCAGGCCGCACATCAAAGGGTTGGTCGCGAGCCGGCCCAGATCCGGTTTGGACCGCACCGCTTCCAGGAGCTGCGCCTCGTACCGTGCGAGCGCGGTGTCCTCCTCGGGGACTCCGGTGGTCGCCGCCGCGTGCCATCGCTCGACGAAAGCCGCCACCTCCGCCCCGCGCATCGCGGAGAGCGTCAGTTCCGTGAAGCCCTCCTCGGTCAACCAGTCCTCGCGCACGGCCGAGGGGCGCGACGTCACCAGCCAGCGGTTGCCGGGGAACGCGTCGATGAGGTCGCTCAGCCAGGCGCGGGTCCGGGCGCGCTCGGCCTCCGGGATCTCGTCGATGCCGTCGATCAGGACGAGGGCACGGGCTGCCGTCAGGACGCGTGCCTCCCATCCCTTCGGCTGGGTCCCCGCGAGGGGGCACCCCACTGAGGCGAGGAAGTCCGCGGGGGCGGGCAGGCGCTCGCCGTGGCGGGTGAGGGTACGCAAGGGGAGTACGTAGGGGACGCGGTCGTCGAGGTACGTCATGTGCTTACCGGCGCCGCCGGGGTCAGCCATGTCCCCGCGCGCCGCGCCCACCGCCAGCCACTGCACGAGCGTGGTCTTGCCGGAGCCCGCCTCGCCCCGCAGGAGGACCCGGTCGTGGGTGGCGAGCGCCTGGTCCGCGGGGAGCGGGGGCGTGAGCTCGACGACCGCCACCTCTGCCGTGCGGTGCTCGGCCCCCGTCGCATAGCGGACCGTCTCCAGCCGTCCGGGCGCCACCGCCTCCAGTGACATGTAGGCCGCGTCCAGCGGCCACTTCCCCGGGGAGCCCGTCAGATCGATGCCGAAGATCGTCAGCTTGCTGTGCTTCTTCGCGACGTACGCGAGATAGCGGCGTTCGAAGGCGAGGTCCTCCGCGCCGGGCGTCGCCCCGCGGGCGATCAACTCGTCGACCTTCGCGATCAGCCCGTCCTGGCCCCGGCCCTGTGCGACCAGGGTCGCCGCCACGAACGTGGACCGCTGGGTGAAGAACTGCAGGATGTGCAGGCAGGCCCACTCGGTGACCGAGTCGAGGTAGAGGGCGGCGTCCCGGGAGAGCCCGGCGGCGGGGTGCGAGCCGCCGGCCGCCGCGGCGCGCAGGAGGTCGCGGGCCAGTTTCTGGTGGCCGAGTCGGACCGCCTGGACGTCGTCCATGTCCAGGTCACCGACCGCGAGCAGCACCCGGGCCAGGGCATCCGTGACCACCCTGTCCTCGTCCGGCGGGAAGGGACGCTCACCGGGGGAGGCCAGGGACTGCCGCACCAGCCGCTCCGCGAGACGGCGCACGTCCAGCTCGCCGAGCGTGCGTTTCTCCCCTTTGAACGACACCAGCGCGGACAGCCGCACCGGCCTCTCCACCAGGCCCGCCCCCGGCCCCTCCCGCACGAAAAGCTTCTTGATCAGCGGGGTGATGGCGCTCGATGCCAGGCGGGTGCCGATGACCGCGGGATCCATGGGCGTGAGCGTAGCCCCGGTCACACTCGCGGCGGAGTGGATCCCGGGAGGCGGTGACATGGCGCACAGGACCTACGTCACGTACTAGGCGGAATAGTCGATGCCGAGAGGGGCCCGCTCGGGACCTTCGGCCCGCAACCCCGGGGACCTCCGTCGCATCCGAGTGAGCCTGGACCGTGACCGGGGGGTCAGGAACTCGCGGGCCGCCCGACGTGCGGTTGAGCCGGGGGCGGGGTCGAACATGGCTCTATCGGACTAAGGGGTAATTGTCCGGATTTCAGCTCCTCAAGAGGGCTAAATGCTCCCGCGCCGCTACGGCTTCGGGTAGTAGAAGGGGGGTTTGAGCATCCGTGGGGCGGGGGGTTACCAAGGGATGGCAGGCCCGGCGAAGCGCGGTCGGCGGGTGATCCACCCGCCCCGCCCGCCGGGTCCGTTCATGCCCCCCTCGGTCGTCGCGTCAGGCGTCGCCGTCGTACACCCCGGAGGACATCCTCATGCTCAAGCGCACCCAGTCTCCCCGCCCCGGCTCGTCGTTCCTCGGTGCCCGTGTGGCCGTGCTCGCCCTCGGCATCGGAGCGTCGGCGGTCCTCGGCGGTGGGGTCTCGGTCGCCGCAGGGGACACCAAGAGCGGTGGCGCGCTGTCCGGCGTCACCGCGAACCCGGTCAAGGCGCAGGCCGCCGCGCAGGCGAAGAAGGCCGAGGCTCAGGCGAAGAAGGCCGAGGCCGAGGCCAAGAAGGCCGCCGAGGTCAAGAAGGCCGCCGCCGCGAAGGCCGCCGCCTGGATCGACCCGGTCAAGAACTACACACTCTCCGCGACCTTCGGTCTCGGCGGCAACATGTGGGCCCACAAGCACTCCGGCCAGGACTTCGCCGTGCCGATCGGCACCTCCGTCGCGTCCGTACACGGCGGCACCGTCGTCAAGGCCGGCCCGAACGGCGCCGGTGACGGACCCGCGTACGGCAACGCCGTCGTGATCAAGCACAGCAACGGCACGTTCTCCCAGTACGCGCACCTCTCCAGGATCGACGTCCGGGTGGGCCAGACCGTCGGCACCGGCCAGCACATCGCGGCCTCGGGCAACACCGGCAACTCCAGCGGCCCGCACCTGCACTTCGAGATCCGCACGACCCCGAACTACGGCACGGCCGTCGACCCGGTCGCCTTCCTCCACTCGGTGGGCGTCAAGGTCTGAGCAGTATGTGAGTACTAGGCGCCCGTGTGCGCCCGTGTCACCAGATCGATGGCGACCTCCAGGATGGCCTTGCGCTTCTCCTCGGGGTCGCCTTCGGCGTCCTTGAGCGCGAACATCCCGCCGTGCATGGTGAACAGCGCGCTGAAGCAGCGCACCTGGTCGGCCATCGGCGCGTCCGGATCCTTGAGGATCTCGTAGAGCCCGAACATGCGGTCCTTGAAGCTCTCGCCGGTCTTCAGGTCGCGCATCGTCGCCTGGTTCTCCTGCATGAAGCGGAGGAGCGGCGCCGCTTCGACGAGGATCTCGCTGTAGCGGCTCAGGGTCTCCTGCTTGACCTCCAGGGAGACCGGCCGCGGCTGCTCGTGGCCCCAGGCGATCAGCTCGTCGATGGGCCTGGTCAGGTCCTCGAAGATGCTGTTGAGGATGTCTTCCTTGGTCTTGAAGTGGTAGTACAGCGCCGCCTTCGTGACGTCGAGGCGCTCCGAGATCTCGCGCAGTGACGTCTTCTCGTACCCCTGCTCGGCGAAGAGTTCGAGGGCCACGTCCTGGATGCGCTGGCGTGTGTTCCCGCGGCGCTGCTGCTTGCTCATGCTCGTGCCCGTGCCCATCGGGATGCTCCTCGGCTCCACTGTACTTCGAATAACTTACTTGACGCCCGGCTAGTTGGGGGTCTACCTTCCCTCAGTGTAGTCAACTAGCCGGTCGGCAAGTAAGTGCCGGGGGCCGGCGGGAGTCAGGACAGTGCGGGGAGCACGGGGAGTGGGGAACATGTCGTCAGACAAGACCAGGACCAGGGAGAAAGCCGGGCCAGGGGCGGCGACCGCCGGACCCGGTACGGCGTACGCCGACGAGTCGGAGACGCAGGCGGAGATACAGGCGCAGACGCAGGCGGAGGCGCAGGCGGAGGCGCAGGCGGAGACACTAGCGGGGGTGACGGTCGAGGCCGGGGCCAAGTCCGGGGCCAAGGACGAGCCGCAGCCCCGCAGCGTCCGCGTCGTCCTCATGGCGCTGATGATCGCCATGCTGCTCGCGATGCTCGACAACATGATCGTGGGCCCCGCGATGCCGACCATCGTCGGCGACCTCGGCGGCATGGAGCACCTGTCGTGGGTCGTGACCGGGTACACCCTCGCCACCGCCGCCTCCACCCCCATCTGGGGCAAGCTCGGCGACATGTACGGGCGCAAGGGTTCGTTCCTCACCGCGATAGTCATCTTCCTCGCGGGCTCCATGCTCAGCGGCATGGCGCAGAACATGAACCAGCTCATCGGCTTCCGCGCGATCCAGGGGCTCGGCGCGGGCGGTCTGATGGTCGGCGTCATGGCGATCATCGGTGACCTGATCCCGCCGCGGGACCGCGGCAAGTACATGGGCATGATGACCGGCGTCATGGCGGTCGCGATGATCGGCGGCCCGCTCGTCGGCGGCTCCATCACCGACCACCTCGGCTGGCGCTGGGCCTTCTACATCAACCTGCCGCTCGGCGCCGTCGCCCTCGTGATGGTGACCTCCGTCCTGCACCTGCCCAAGAAGAAGGCGCAGGGACGCATCGACTACCTCGGCGCGGCCCTGCTCACCGTCGGCATCAGCTCGCTCGTGCTCGTCACCACCTGGGGCGGTACGGAGTACGCGTGGGGCTCCGCCGTGATCATGGAGCTCATCGGGATCGGCGTCGCCTCGCTCATCGGCTTCCTCTTCGTACAGAAGAAGGCCGCCGAACCGGTCATGCCGCTGCACATCTTCCGCAGCCGCAACTTCTCCCTGATGGCCGTGATCGGCTTCATCACCGGCTTCGTGATGTTCGGCGCGATGCTCTTCCTGCCGCTCTACCAGCAGACGGTGCAGGGCGCGTCGGCGACCAACTCCGGTCTGCTGCTGCTCCCGATGCTGTTGTCGATGATGGCCGTCTCGATGGTCGCGGGCCGGGTCACCACCTCCACCGGCAAGTACCGGTCCTTCCCGATCATCGGCACCATCCTGATGATCACCGGCTTCTTCCTGCTCGCGCAGATGGACACCGGGACCTCGCGGCTCACCTCGGGCCTCTACATGGCCGTGCTCGGCGCCGGCATGGGCTTCCTGATGCAGATCACGATGCTGGTCGCCCAGAACAGCGTCGAGATGAAGGACATGGGCGTCGCCTCGTCCTCGGCCACCCTGTTCCGTACGCTCGGCTCCTCGTTCGGCGTCGCGATCATGGGCGTGCTCTTCAACAACCGCGTCCAGGAAGTCATGACCGACCGCGCCGGAGCGCTCGGCGGCAAGGTCACCGAGTCGTCCGCCCAGCTGGACGCGGAGAGCCTCAAGCACCTGCCGCTGCCCGTCAAGGACGCCTACCAGCACGCGGTGTCGTCCGGTACGCACTCGGCCTTCCTGCTCGGCGCCGCCATCGCCGTCGTGGCACTCCTCGCGGCGCTCTTCGTGAAGGAGATCCCGCTGCGCGGCTCGGGCCCCGCGGACGCGAAGACGGTCGCGGAACCCATGTAGTCCCCACCGCCCGCCTCCTCGGCGAAGCGAACAAGGCCCCCGGCGCGAGACGCCGGGGGCCTTGTCGTGTCGGTATGCGGCGTGTGTCGGTATGCGGCGTGCCGGTACGCGGCGGCAGGGTCAGAAGTTGTCCGGCAGCTTCAGCACCGGATAGCTGCCCGTGTTCGTCGGCGCGTGCTCCGGGAGCCACAGCACCGCCACCGCGCCCTCGGCCGGTTCGTCGGGCGCCGCGCCCGCCGGGCGTACGTTGCGGAAGGTGAGCCGCGCGCCGAGCACCCGGGCCTGGCCCGCCGCGATCGTCAGGCCCAGACCGTGCCCGTGCCCCGCCCGGTCGGTGCTGCCCGTGCGGAAGCGGCTCGGCCCCTCGTCGAGGAGCGCCTCGGGGAAACCGGGGCCGTGGTCGCGCACCCGGATCACCCGGCCCTCGACGCTGACCTCGATGGGCGGCTTGCCGTGCTTGGTGGCGTTGGCGACGAGGTTGCCGAGGATGCGTTCGAGGCGGCGCGGGTCGGTGGTGACCTCCGACTCGTGCACGACCGTCACCGTCACGTCCGTGGTCAGTATCGCCATGCGCCGGGACACGAACTCGCCGAGCGTGATGTCCTGCAGCTCGGCCCGCTCGGCGGCGGAGTCCAGGCGCGCCACTTCCAGTACGTCCTCGACGAGCGTACGCATCGCCTGCGCGCGGTCCCTGACCAGCTCGGTCGGACGGCCGGGCGGCAGCAGCTCGGCGGCCGTGAGCAGCCCGGTCACCGGCGTACGCAGCTCGTGCGCGATGTCCGCGGTCACCCGGCGCTCGGCCTCGAGACGCTGCTTGAGCGCGTCGGCCATGGCGTCCACGGCGCGCGCCACGTCGTCGGTCTCGTCCTTCACGACACCGCCGATCGCGTCGCTGACACTCACGTCCGTCTGCCCCTGCGCGACCTCGCTCGCCGCCGTCGCCGCCTTGCGCAGGCGCCGCGACAGCTGGCCGCCGATCAGCACGCCGAGGGCGCAGCCGCCGAAGACGACCGCGATCGACCCTATGACCAGGGCCTGGTCGAGGTCCTTCATGACAGTGGCGCTGCGGTCGGTGAAACGGGAGTGCAGCGAGAGGACGTGCCCGTCGGCGAGCGGTACGGCGGCCCAGATGTCGGGCACACCGTCGGGCTTCTGCTCGACGAAGGTGGCGCGGCGGCCCTTGAGCACCTTCTGGCGCAGCTCCTGCGGAAGCTCCGGGTCGTCGACCTTCGTACCGAACTGGAGGGTCTGGCGCTGCGAGGCGGAGGAGTAGAGCCGCAGGGCGAACTGGATGCGTTCGTCCTGGACGTCGCGCGAGTTGTCGAGCATCGAGACACGTGCGGCGTTGTGCACGACCAGGCTCAGGGCGACGGCGACCAGCGCCCCGACCAGCGCGATCGCCGCGGCGATCTTCCAGCGCACGCCGGTGCGGAAGTTCAGGTTCCGGCGGAAGCGCGGGCCCTTGCGGAGGTGCGGGCCGGACCGGAGCCTTTCGCGGACACGCTCGATCGCCCTGCGCCCCCCGTTCATACGCGTCGTCCCCTGAGTGCCCTGTGGTCGGTGTGTGTGGTGGTGCGCGTACTGGTGCCGCAGCGGATGCCCGTCACGCGTGTGCTCACGCCTTGAGTTTGTAGCCGAAGCCGCGGACCGTCTCGATGCGGTCCTGGCCCACCTTCGTACGCAGCCGCTGCACATGGACGTCGACGACGCGGGTGTCACCGCCCCAGCCGTAGTCCCACACGCGCTCCAGGAGCTTGTCGCGGGAGAGGACCGTGCCGGGCGCGGAGGAGAATTCGAGCAGCAGGCGCATCTCGGTCGGCGTCAGCGCCACCGGCGTACCGCCTTTGTGCACCTCCATGCCGACCGTGTCGATCTCGAGATCGCCGAAGTGCAGCACTCCGCCGTCCGTGCCCCCGCCGTCCTCGGGCCCTGAGCCCGCCGAGCCGGGACCGCTTGCGTGCCCGAAGCGGCGCAGGACGGCGCGGATGCGGGCGACGAGGACGGCGCCGTCGAACGGCTTCGTCACGTAGTCGTCGGCGCCTGCCTCCAGGCCGAGCACGACGTCGATGGAATCGGCACGCGCCGACAGCATGATCACCGGAACCGTCGACTCGTCCCGGATGCGGCGGCACAACGAGACCCCGTCGAGGCCCGGCACCATCACGTCGAGCAGCGCGATGTCCGGCTGATCGGCACGGAACGCCGCCAGGCCCGCGAGGCCGTCGGGCATCGCCGTCACCTCGAAACCGTCGCGCTCCAGAGCGAGCTGGGTGGCCTCGCGGATGACGTCGTCGTCCTCGACGAACAGGACGTGGGTCTGTTCTGCCATCGGATGCTCTCAGTCCTTTTCGGTGCGGCGTGCGGTGTTCCGTATACGTGGGGGGAGTCGTCGGTGGGGAGGCGGGGTCAGTCCGCGGACGGCGGCTCGAACTCGCCGTCCACCGCGTTGCCGAAGTCGTTGTGCGTGCGCCCCGACTCGGTGAAGCGGTTGGTGGACCAGTGGTACGTGATCACTTCCTCGCCGGAGGGGTAGGCCACCGAGTCGCCCTTCGCGTACAGCTGCTTCGTCACGACCAGGTCGCCCCGGTCGATCTCGGCGTAGACGGAGGCGGGTTCCTCGGCCTTGAAGACATTCTCGTACTTATCGCCCTGGGCGCGATAGACGTAACTCCCGATGCCCACCGCGTCACCGCAGGTCAGCACGTTCACCACCACATCGGAGACAGATCCTCCGGTCAGGTTGCCGTACGACACGTCGACCGGGTACGCCTTTCCCGCGCACGGCTTCAGATCCCGCTTGATCGCCGGACTGACCTGCGGGTCGTTCTTGACGAGCCGCACCGCGTCGACCTTCTTCGCGGGCATCGGCGTGGAGGCCGAGGGCGACGGGGACGGCACCGCGGAGACCACGGGCTCACCGCCTGCCGGGCCTTCGTCGCGCGCGCCGGAGCCGCCCGTCGCGCAGGCGGAGAGCAAAAGGCCGAGGGCGGCGACCGCGGTCATCGCCGCGGTCGCCGCCTGCACGCTTCGTCCGACCCGAGGGCCTAGGCCGCGCAACTCTCCCGCTCCTCACGTTCGAGCGCGCGGGCGTCCAGGTCGCGGCTCTCCAGCTCCTGGCGGAGCCGTGCGAGCGCCCGGTGCAGCGTGCTCTTGACCGTTCCGGCCGACATGCCGAGGGCGGCGGCCGTCTCCTCTGTGGACATCTGCTCCCAGTGTCGCAGCACGACGACGCTGCGCTGCTTGGGAGCAAGCACCTTCATGATGTCCATCAGCAGCGCGCGGTCCGCGTGCTGCTCGGTGGAGTCTTCCACGCTCGCGTCGGGCAGCTGCTCGGTGGGCACCTCTTCGAGCTTGCGGGCCCGCCACCACTCCGTACGCGTGTTGATCATGACGCGGCGCAGGTAGGCGTCCGCGAGCCGCTTGTCGGCTATGCCGTCCCAGCGGCCGTACGTCCGCACGAGCGCGGTCTGCAGCAGGTCCTGCGCGTCCACGGGGTCCGGAACCAGGCGCCGGGCGCTGCGCAGCAGGGCATCCTGCCGAGTGCGGACGTACTCTTCGAACTCGAGCACCTCGCCGTGCGCCATACCAAACCGCCTCCGTTCCGTCCCCAATGCCGACCGCTGTCCCTGCTCTGCGGTACGGATACGAAGGTACGGAGGCGTTGTCACGAGGTTGTGCGGAGCAGCCAGCGGCGGACGCACGGCTGTACGTAGGTTGTGTAACAGTCGCAGGAATCCGCCGGATAACTACGGTTTTCGGCTCGGCGGCCGGGCGTGCAAAGACAGGCTCTCAGGTCAGCGGCAGCCGGTACAGGCCGTCGGGCAGCGGCTCGACGAGACCGTCCGCGACGAGTCCGTCCAGTGCGCGGGCCCGCTGCACCGGCTCGTCCCACACCCGGTCGAGGACGGCCTGCGGCACCGGCACCACGGCCTCGCGCAACACGGCGAGCAGCTTGCCCCGCACCTGCCGGTCCGTCCCCGCGTACGTCTGACCCCGGCGGGCCGGGCCCTCGTGCGCGGGCTTCCCCGCCGCGCGCCAGGCGCACTGCGCCGCGATCGGACACTGCGCGCAGTTCTCGTTCCTGGCGGTGCAGATCAGGGCGCCGAGCTCCATCGAGGCGGCGGCCCACCGCGACGCGGTGCGCTCGTCCTGCGGCAGCAGGGCGCGGGCGAGCTTGCGCTCGGCGGCGGTCGTCGCGTTCGGCGGGTACTGCACGCCGGTCACGGCCCGCGCGAACACGCGCCGCACGTTCGTGTCGAGCACGGCGTGCCGCTGTCCGTACGCGAACGAGGCGACGGCCGCCGCCGTGTACTCCCCGATGCCGGGCAGCGCGAGCAACTGGGCGTGCTGGGCGGGTACGTCGCCGCCGTGCCGTTCCGTTATGGCGACGGCGGCGCCGTGCAGCCGCAGGGCGCGGCGCGGATAGCCGAGCCGGCCCCAGGCGCGGACGGCCTCGCCGGGCGCTTCCTTGGCGAGATCGGCGGGCCGGGGCCACCGGGCGAGCCACTGCTCGTACACGGGCAGGACGCGGCTGACCGGCGTCTGCTGGAGCATGAACTCGCTGACCATCACGCCCCACGGCCCGGCGTCCGCACGACGCCACGGCAGATCACGGGCGTGTGTGTCGAACCACGCGATGACGGGGGTGTGCAGGTCCGCACCGGCGGACCCGGGAACGTCTCCGGCGGCGGGACCTTCGGTGTGGCTCTGGGCGGGACGCTGGGCTGGGCTGTCTGGCATGGGCTTCGTGGGCGCAGTCATGGCACACCCGATCCTGCCACGGGGGCGGCGGGGCGCGGGCCAACCGCGCGGTTCGGCTCGTGGGTTTCGCGGGGGTGGAGGGGTGGAGTGGCGCTGGGGTGGGGGGCGTGCGTGCTCGGGGAGGGCGTGCTTGCTCGGGGAGGACCTGACGATCGGCAGGGGCGGGTGAGCGTGCGGGGGAAGTAGCGTCGGGGGCGTGGGGAGACGAACGGGGGACGCGCTGCTGTGGGCGGCCCTGGCCGTGCCCGTCGTGACCGTGGACCGGCTGGGCCTGAACGAGCCGCGTTCCGCCGCACAGCAACTCACCGGCCTGGCCGTCCTCGCGATCGGCGCCGCCGTCTGCCGGACCCGCCCGCTCCACGCCTTCCTCCTCGCGGCTGCCCCCGGCCTCCTCACCGCGCCCTCCCTCTTCACCCTCGGCTTCGGCCCGGCCTTCGCCGTCTTCGCGCTGCTCCTCGGCCGCCGCGCGGACCACGCCCGCCCGGCGCTGCTCGCCCTGGGCGGCATCGCCGTCGTCGGCACCGTCAAGATCGCCGCACGTGATGTCGACCCGGTCGTGGAGTGGCTCGTCCTCATGGCGACGCTGGTGTTCGGCGCGGCCTTCCCGTGGCTCGCGGGCCGCTACTGGCGCCAGGGCCGGGAACTGGCCGCCGCCGGCTGGGCCCGCGCCGACCAGCTGGAGCGGGAGCAGCGCATCGTCGCCGACCGGGCCCGGCTGCGCGAACGGGCCCGTATCGCCCAGGACATGCACGACTCGCTGGGCCACGAGCTGAGCCTGATCGCGGTACGGGCGGGCGCCCTCCAGGTCGCCCCCGACCTGCCCGAGCCGCACCGCGAGGCCGCCGCCGACCTCCGCGCCGCCGCCGCGCAGGCGACGGACCGGCTGCACGCGATCATCGGCCTGCTCCGCGAGGAGGGCGACGAGCAGGCGCCGCTGGCCCCGGCGGGCGAGAGCGTCGCGGCGCTCGTGGCGCGTGCCGGGGAGTCGGGTTTGAGCATCACGTACGCGGATGCCGGAGGCGGCGCCCCGGACGGCACCGCCGAGCCGACTCGCGGAGTCGCCCACCGCGTCGTCCAGGAAGCCCTCACCAACGCCGCCAAGCACGCACCGGGCGCCCACGTCACCGTGACGGTGGCGCGCGACGACTCCGCGACGACCGTGACGGTCACGAACGGCGGGCCGCGCGACGGGAGTACGGGCAACGGGAGCACCGGTGACGGGGGTAAGGGTGACGGGGATTCGCACACTCCGGGGCCGCCCCCGTCCGCGCCCGGTGGCGGCTCCGGCCTGCGTGCCCTGCGTACGTACGTGACGGATGCGGGCGGCACCCTCTCCGCCGGCCCGTACGGCGACGGCTTCCGGGTCACCGCCCGCATCCCGGCCGACCGGCCCGCCCCCACGAGGCCCCCGTCCGCCGGCGTCCGCCTCGCGTACGCCCGGCGCCGCACCGTCCTGGCCTTCGGCATCGCCGTCGGCACGGGCACGCTGCTCGTCGGGGGGGCCTTCGCCTGGTACGCGTACTCACGGACGCACTCCGTCCTCGACCCCGCCGACTACGCGCGCCTGCGCGTCGGCGAGAGCCGCGCCGACGCGGAGCGCGTCCTGCCGGACAGGACCGTCGCCGATCCGCCGCTGGAACGGGCGCCCACGCCGCCGCCCGCGGACGCCGACTGCGTGTACTACCGCGCGAGCGGCGAACTCTTCACCGCCGTGGCGCACTTCAGGATCTGCTTCGGCAAGGACGGACGCGCCGAGGACGGACGAGCCGAGGGCCGTCTCGTGGACAAGACCGTCATTCCTACGGTGACGAACATGAGGGACGGGGAGAGGGAGAGGACGCGGTGAACGAGTACCGAGCGGCGGGCCGAGCAGGGGAGGGCGCGGAAGGGGCGGGCACGGACGGGACGCGGTCTGCCATCCGCGTTCTCCTGGCTGACGACGAGGCCATGATCCGCGCCGGCGTGCGCGCCATCCTCGCCGCGGGCCGGGACATCGAGGTCGTCGCGGAGGCGGGCGACGGGCGCGAGGCGGTGGCGCTGGCGCAGGCCCACCGCCCCGACGTGGCGCTCCTCGACATCCGCATGCCCCGCCTGGACGGCCTCGCCGCGGGGGAGGAGATCGTCCGGACCGTGCCGGGCGCCGCGGTCGCGATGCTGACGACGTTCTCCGAAGACGCGTACATCGCGCGGGCGCTGAGCGGCGGAGCCACGGGCTTCCTGCTGAAGTCGGGCGACCCGCACGAACTCATCGCGGGGGTACGGGCGGTGGCGGGCGGCGCCGCCTTCCTCTCGCCCAAGGTCGCCCGGCACGTCATCGACGGCTTCGGCGCCCGGCGCATGGAACGCGGCGCCACCGCCCGCGCCCGCGTCGAGGCCCTGACCCCGCGCGAGCGCGAGGTGCTCGGCCTGGCCGGGGCGGGCCTGTCCAACCCGGAGATCGCGGCCCGGCTGCATCTGGTGGAGGGCACGGTCAAGGCGTACGTCAGCACGGTCCTCGATCGGCTCGGCGTCAAGAACCGCGTGCAGGCGGCGATCGTCGCGTACGAAGCGGGGCTCGTCCCGGAGACGGAGACGGAGACGAAGACGAAGACTGAGACGGGCTGACGGAGCGAATCCCTCGCGGCCGGGTCAGCTCCAGTTCGAGTCGTCGCGGCGGAACGACATCGTCGGGGAGTCGTACGCCGCCGGGTCGTAGGCGACGGGGTCCTGGGGGGCGGCTCCGTGGGCGGCGGGCCGGTGGGTCGCGGGCCCGTGAGCAGGTACCGCGGCCGGGGCTGAGGGGTGCGCGTGCGCGTGGGCGGTGGCGCGTACGGGGCCCGGGCCCGCGAACCACTTCACGATCCCCGTGGACGACCCGCGCATCGCCAGCGTGACCCGCGCCACGGCGCGCGTGGTGATGCGTACGAGGACGAACACGACCACCGCGCCGAAGACGAGGCCCACCGCCACGTCGTGCGGGTAGTGCACACCGACGAAGACCCGCGAGAAGGCCATGAGCACGGCCATCGGCACCGTCAGCGCCGCGATGCGCGGCCAGGCGAGCGCGAGGCCGACGGCGGCGGCGCCCGCGATCGTCGAGTGGTTGCTGGGGAAGGACCAGTCGCCGTGCGGCGGGCACTGGACGAGCGGGTTCAGCGCGCCGGACACCGCACGGCAGGGACGCTCCTCGTCGATCGCGGACTTGAGCAACTCACTGCCCACGTACGCCACCGCGGTGGCGAGCGGAGCGAGCACCGCGATCGCCAGCGCACGGGGCTCCCCGCGCCTCGCCCGCCACCAGGCGACGATGAAGAGCACGCCGAAGAGCAGCAGGCCGAGCTCCGTCCACACCTCGGCGAGGTGCTGGAACCACGACGGCGTGTCGTGGGCGAAGTCGGTGATGTCGCGGTAGAGGTCGTCCGTCATGGTGTCCATGATTGCGGACGGTACGGAGTGGGGCCGAATCGTCACACCTGGCGATCGACCCGTCACAGACCCTGTCCATGGACAGGGGTGGCGGGCGGTTCCAGGATGATGATCCGCAAACTTTGTGGCTCAAGGCGGCGGGTGGGGCGGGAGAAGTACCGGATCTCTCGTAAGGTTTGGGCGTGGGATCTCTGCGCAATCCGGTCGGGCCGCTTCCCTCCACCATCTACTGGCGTCGGAGGGCCGTTCTGCTGTCCGTACTCGGCCTGTTGGTACTGCTCGTCGTCTGGATCGTCGTCTCCGGTGGCGGCGGCGGCAAGAACGATGCCGACGGGCCGGGCGGCAACGGACCCGCCACGTCCATCACTCCAGGCCCCCCCGGGTCCGGGCCCGCGATCAGTGAACACCCGGGCGGGCGGGACGAGTCGAGCGAGGGCTCCGGCTCGGGCTCGGGCGGTTCGGGGGGCTCCGGTTCCGGCTCGGGCGGGGCCGGTGGTTCCGGCGGCTCCGGTGGCTCGGCGGGTGCTGTGGGCGGTGGCTCCGGTGATGACGCCAAGGGGGGCGGGGGGTCGGGTGACCGGCTTTCGGCCGGTTCGCGGTTGCCCAACTGCACCAGCGGTGACGTGAAGTTGAAGCTGCGCAGCATCCGGAACACGTACGGCATCGACGAGAAGCCGAAGTTCGAGCTGATCGCCCAGAACAGCGGCGACAAGGCCTGCAAGGTCGATCTGGGCGGCAAGGGCACGGTGCTGACGATCACTCAGGCCGACGGCGACGACGAGTTCTGGTCGTCGGCCGACTGCCCTTCCGGCGACGGGAGCCTGCTGCTGCGGGTGCCGTCGGAGGGGCGGGTCACGCACTCCGTCCAGTGGGACCGGCGGCCCAGCGCTCCGCACTGCGCTACGCCTTCGGCGGGAGTCGCGGAGCCGGGAACGTATCTCGTCGAGGCGAAGGCGGCGGGCCTTGGCACTGTGCGGGCGTCTTTCGTCCTTGAGAAGGACTGAGGGACTGAGGGGTTGAGGGACTGAGGGGCCGCGCGCCACCAAAGGGAACCCGCCCCCCCCCCGCACCCGCCGAAGGCTAGACGTACCGCTCCAAGATGGAGGACTCCGCCAACCGCGAGAGCCCCTCCCGTACGCTCCGTGCCCGCGCCTCTCCGACTCCGTCCACCGTCTGGAGGTCGTCCACGCTGGCGGCGAGCAGCTTCTGCAGGCCGCCGAAGTGCTCCACGAGGCGGTCGATGATCGCGCCGGGGAGCCGGGGGACCTTGGCGAGGAGGCGGAAGCCCCGGGGGGAGACCGCCGAGTCCAGCGCCTCGGGCGAGCCCGTGTAACCCAACGCCCGTGCCACCGTCGGCAGTTCGAGGAGCTCGGCATGCGTCAGGGAGTCCAGCTCCGCGAGCGCCTCGTCGACCGTACGTGACCGCTTGGCCGTCGGCTCGGGAACGTAGTCCCGGACGACCAGCTCGCGCTCGGGCTCGACGCCCGCGATCAACTCGTCCAGCTGGAGGGCGAGAAGGCGCCCGTCCGTGCCGAGCTCCACCACGTACTCGGCGATCTCCGTGGCGATGCGCCGCACCATTTCGAGGCGCTGGGCGACCGCGGTCACGTCCCGCACCGTCACCAGGTCCTCGATCTCCAGCGCGGAGAGCGTGCCCGCGACCTCGTCGAGGCGGAGCTTGTACCGCTCCAGGGTGGCGAGCGCCTGGTTGGCGCGGGAGAGGATCGCCGCCGAGTCCTCGAGGACGCGGCGCTGCCCGTCCACGTACAGCGCGATCAGGCGCATCGACTGGGAGACCGAGACGACGGGGAAGCCGACCTGCTTGCTCACCCGGTCCGCCGTGCGGTGCCGCGTGCCCGTCTCCTCCGTGGGGATCGTCGGGTCCGGCACCAGCTGCACGCCGGCGCGCAGGATTTTGGTGATGTCCTTGTCGAGGACGATGCCGCCGTCGAGCTTGCACAGCTCACGCAGGCGCGTCGCCGTGAACTCGACGTCCAGGATGAAGCCGCCCGTACACATCGACTCGACCGTCTTGTCCCAGCCGAGGACGATGAGGCCGCCGGTGTTGCCGCGGAGGATGCGCTCGAGTCCGTCACGCAGTGCCTGGCCGGGCGCGACGGCGCTCAGGGAGGCGCGCATCAGCCCATCGGCACCGGAGCCTGAACCCGGCTTGCCGGGAACCGCTGCCCGGTCGTTGGCTGCCACTGCACTCCCTCGGTCGCAGGTTGTCCAAGCCTCTGCCGACACCTTGTTTCGTACGGAGCGTCATGCGGCGCTTCGTACGGATGGGCGAGACCAGGGCAAAGTCTACCGGCGCTCTTCCTCCTTCCGTGGGGCCTCTCGGCGACGAGAGGTCGGAAGGACACGCAGGGCGTCACCCATGTCGGCGACTTCGATGACCTTCATACCGGCGGGGATCCTGCCGGGGTCGGCCGGTACGAGGGCGTGGGTGAAGCCCAGGCGGTGCGCTTCGGCCAGTCTGCGCTGGACGCCCGTGACCCGTCTGACCTCGCCCGCCAGGCCCACTTCCCCGATCGCGACGAGGTTCTTGGGCAGGGGAGTGTCGCTGGCGGCGCTGGCCAGGGCGAGGGCGACGGCGAGGTCCGCGGCGGGCTCCGTCAGCTTCACGCCGCCGACCGTCGCGCTGTAGATGTCGCGCTTGCCGAGGGCCGTGATCCGGCCGCGCTGCTCCAGGACGGCCAGCATCATCGAGACGCGGGAGGTCTCCAGGCCGGAGGTGGTGCGGCGCGGGCTCGGGATCTGCGAGTCGACGGTGAGCGCCTGGACCTCGGCGACCAGGGGGCGGCGGCCCTCCAGGGTGACGGTGAGGCAGGTGCCGGGGACGGGCTCGGCGCGGCGGGTGAGGAAGAGGCCGCTGGGGTCGGCGAGTCCGGTGATGCCCTCGTCGTGCAGTTCGAAGCAGCCGACCTCGTCCGTCGTCCCGTACCGGTTCTTGACGCCTCGTACGAGGCGCAGACGCGCGTGCCGGTCGCCCTCGAACTGCAGGACCACGTCGACGAGATGCTCGAGGAGGCGGGGTCCTGCGATGGCGCCGTCCTTGGTGACGTGGCCGACCAGGAGCGTGGCCATGCCGCGCTCCTTGGAGGCGCGGATCAGCGCCCCTGCGACCTCGCGGACCTGCGCCATGCCGCCGGGCGCCCCGTCGATCTCGGGCGAGGCGACCGTCTGGACCGAGTCGAGGACCAGGAGCGAGGGCTTGACCGCGTCCAGGTGGCCGAGGACGGCGGACAGGTCGGTCTCCGCCGCCAGGTACAGGTGGTCGTCGATCGCGCCGATGCGGTCGGCACGCAGCCGGACCTGGCTCGCCGACTCCTCGCCCGTCACATAGAGCGTGCGGTGCTCCTCGCTGGCCGCCTTCGCCGCGACGTCAAGGAGGAGGGTGGACTTGCCGACGCCCGGCTCGCCCGCGAGGAGCACGACGGCGCCGGGGACGAGGCCGCCGCCGAGCACCCGGTCAAGCTCGGGCACGCAGGTGGAACGCGCGGTGGCCCGGCGCACGTCGACCTCGCCGATCGGGACGGCGGACGAAGTGACCCGGCCGGGGGCGGTCGTGCGGACCGCGGGCGCGCCGTACTCCTCGACCGTCCCCCAGGCCTGGCACTCGGGGCAGCGGCCGAGCCACTTGGCCGTCTGCCAACCGCATTCGGTGCAGCGGTAGGACGGACGGTCCTTGGTGGATTTCGTACGGGCAGCCATGCTCGAAACCGTAGCCGAGCCCACTGACAACGTGTCCCGGCGTCGTACCTCGTCCACTCCGTCCTCGCCCGGAGTACTAGCCAAGGCCACGGAATCGCGGGTTCCTGTCCCCTTTTGAGGGATCTGTTCACCCGTAAGGGTTAAAAGTGCTGGAGAGAGAGGAAGGGAACTGCAGCAGCCACCTAACTTCGCACGGGTGACGAGCAGCAGGGCGGAAACTTCCACGAACGCAACCGGCGCACACCGGGCGCACCGTGACGCGCACAAGCGCGTGGTGCCACGACCGGCGCCCGGCCCCACTCTGCCCGCGCGCTACGAGCCGTTCCTGGACGGTCTGTTCACGTACTGCCTGTCCGTGCTCTGCGATCACGACGCGGCGGCCGCGGCCCTGGGTGACGTGCTGCATCTCGCCGAGCGCCGGGGCACCCGCGGACCGGAGGCCGACGGCGACCTCAAGGCCTGGCTCTACGCCCTCGCCCGCTGGGTCTGCCTGCGCCGGCTCGCCGAGGCCAAACGCAGCCGCGAGGGCAGACACGCGCACGCCTCCCGCGCTTCCCACTCCTCTCACGCCTCCCACGCCTCTCACGCCCCCAAAAGCGCCGAGCGAGAGGCGAGCGGGGCGAATGAACCCGGCACTTCGGAAGACACCGCCCGTCAGCAGCACCGCGAACTCGCCAAGCTGGCCTGGCCGGAGGCCGCAGGTACGACGCCCGAGCAGCGCGAAGCCCTCGAACTGGCCGTACGCCACCAGCTCACCCCGGCCGAGGTCGCCGCCGTCCTCGGCATGGACCTCACCAAGACCCGCAGCCTCCTCGCCTCCGCCGCCTGCGAAGTGGAGCGCACCCGCGCCGCGCTCGCCGTCGTGGAGACCGGCAGCTGCCCCATCGTGGCCCGCCTCACCGGCGACAACCAGCTGCTCCTCGGCGCCGCCCTGCGCCGCGAGCTCGTCCGGCACGTCGACGACTGCCCGCGCTGCCGCCGCACCGCCGAGCGCGCCGGGTCCAGCGCCTGGCCGGGCACGGCCGTCAGCCCGGCCACGCTCCCCGTCGTCGAGGCCCCGCGCGCCGCCCTCCACGTGGCGATGGCGCACCTCCCACGCGCGCGGGGCGCCGTCCCCCGCTACGACCGGCGCGGCTTCCCGATGGACCCCAAGGACCATGCCGCCCGCCGGGACCGCATCCGCGCGCGTGCCGTCACGACGACCGTCGTCGCCACCGTGGTGGCCGCCCCGGTGTTCGCCCTCTGGGCCGCCTACCGCGGGGCGCCGCTCACCGGCGAGGGACACGACGGGCGTTCGGTCAGCGCGAGCGACGAAGGCTCCGACGGCTTCGGCAGCGACCGCGCGCGGGACAGCTACGAGAACGCGGGCAACGCCCGCAAGGGCCCCGAGCCCCGCTTCACCGCGGGCAGCCACTCGCCCGACGTCTCCGTGGAGGTCATCAGCGGCGGGTCCTCGTCCGGTTCCTCGACCGGCTCCGGGCGCCTCACCGTCCGGGCCCGGTCCAGCGGCGACACGACACTCATCACGCTGACGGCGTCGGGCGGCGCCCCCGTCCACTGGTCGGCGAGCGAGAGCGCGTACTGGCTCTACTTGAGCCGCTCGTCGGGGACGCTCGCGCCGGGCGAGTCGGTCACCCTCCAGGTGTACGTCGACCACGCCCGCGAACCGGCGGGTCACTGGAGCGCACGGGTCTCCATCGCCCCTACGGGCGCGCTCGTCTCGATCGACGGTTACGGGGCCGGGCGGCCACCGGGCCACCCGGGACCGAGGCCGAAACCCACCGACCCGGGCCCGCCCCGCCCCCACCCGACCGACCCCGGACCCTCGGACCCGGGGCCCTCCGACCCCGGACCTTCCGACCCCGGCCCCACGCCGACGCCCACGGACCCGACGCCCACGCCCTCGGACCCGCAGGACCCGGGAGACTCGTCACCGCCGCCGGGCAACGGCGACGAAGGGCCGAGCCCCGGCTGAGGGCCGAGCCCCGACGAAGGGCCGTGCCCGAGCTGAGCGCCGTGCCCGAGCTGAGCGCCGCGCCTACCGTGAACGCGTCACGCGGAGGACCCGGGAACCGCAGAAGCCGGGAGGCTCGCAGGGCTCGCGGGACGTGCGGGATCCGCGGGGTGCGGCGCCACCAGCGGCAGCTGGGAGGCGAGACGCTCCTCGCACAGCTCCACGAGCCGGTCGTACCCCTCCTTGCCCATCAGCTCGATCAGCTCGGGGCGGTAGGAGACGTACACCGGGTCGCCCGCGCCGTGCGCCGACGTCGCCGACGTGCACCACCAGTGCAGGTCGTGGCCGCCGGGGCCCCAGCCACGCCGGTCGTACTCACCGATCGACACCTGCAGGACGCGTGTGTCGTCGGGCCGGTCGATCCACTCGTACGTCCGTCGCACCGGCAGCTGCCAGCAGACGTCCGGCTTGGTCTCCAGCGGCTCGCGGCCCTCCCTGAGCGCCAGGATGTGCAGCGAGCAGCCGGCGCCGCCCGCGAAACCGGGGCGGTTCTGGAAGATGCACGAGCCGTTGTACGGACGGGTCTGGCGGTCGCCGTCCTCGTCCGTGGAGACCCAGCCGGTCTCCCGGCCCACGTCGTGGTGCTGCCAGATGTCGGGCGTGAGCCGCTCGACGTATCCGGCGACCCGCTTCTCGTCGTCCTCGTCCGAGAAATGGGCACCCAGAGTGCAGCACCCGTCGGCGGCGCGGCCCGGCTGGATGCCCTGGCAGCCGTTTCCGAAGATGCAGTTCCACCGGGAGGTCAGCCAGGTCAGATCGCAGCGGAAGACCTGCTCGTCGTCCGCCGGATCGGGGAACTCCACCCAGGCGCGGGCGAAGTCGAGCCCCTTCTCGTCCGGCTCCGGCTTCCCGGACTTGCCCTGCTTGGGCAGCTTGGCGGGCTTGCCGGACTTGCCAGGCTTCTCCGCCTTTTCCGGCCTGCCCGCCTTCGCCTCCTTTGAGGCTTTGCCGGTCTTCGCGCCCTTTGCCGCCTTTTCGGCCTTCTCCGGCTCTCCCTGCTTCGTCGGCTTCTCCGACGCGGCCTGCTTCGTCGACGGCTTCCCCGACTTCGATTTGTCGGTCTTCGCCTTTTTCGTCTTTGGCACGTCTCCAGGGTATGCGGGCGGCCGACCGCCCGGGGCCAGCCAATCGCCCTACGCGGCGTAGCGTTCCGTACATGAGACTCGGTGTCCTCGACGTGGGGTCGAACACGGTGCATCTGCTCGTGGTCGACGCCCATCCCGGTGCGCGCCCGCTGCCCGCCCACTCGCACAAGGCCGAACTGCGCCTTGCCCAACTCCTCGATCCCGCCGGGGCCATAGGCCCCGAAGGCGTCGACCGGCTGGTCACCGTCGTCCGTGAGGCGATGGAGGCCGCCGAGGACAAGGGCGTGGAGGAAGTGCTGCCCTTCGCCACCTCCGCCGTGCGCGAGGCGAGCAACGCCGACGCGGTGCTCACCCGGGTCAAGGACGAGACCGGCGTCGACCTTCAGGTCCTGTCGGGCGAGGAGGAGGCCCGGCTGACCTTCCTGGCCGCCCGGCGCTGGTTCGGCTGGTCCGCGGGCAAGCTGCTCGTCCTCGACATCGGCGGCGGCTCGCTGGAGATCGCGTACGGCCTGGACGAGGAGCCGGACGCCGCGGCCAGCCTGCCGCTCGGCGCGGGCCGCCTCACCGCCGCCTGGCTGCGGACGGACCCGCCGGACCCCTCCGACGTCAAGGCGCTGCGGCGGCACGTGCGCGCCCAGATCGCCCGCACGGTGGGCGAGTTCGCCCGCTTCGGCGCCCCCGACCGCATCGTGGCGACGTCGAAGACGTTCAAACAGCTCGCCCGTCTCGCCGGGGCCGCCCGCTCCGCGGAGGGCCTCTACGTACAGCGGGAGCTGAAGCGAAGGTCCCTGGAGGACTGGGTTCCGCAGCTCGCCGCGATGACCACGGGGGAGCGCGCGGAGCTGCCAGGCGTCTCCGAGGGGCGGGCCGGACAGCTGCTCGCGGGGGCGCTCGTCGCGGAGGGCGCGATGGACCTCTTCGGGGTCGAGACGGTGGAGATCTGCCCGTGGGCCCTGCGCGAGGGCGTGATCCTGCGCCGGCTCGACCACCTTCCGGCGCCTTGAGGCCCTATGCGTACCGAACGAACTGGACGAACCGGGCATACTGAACGAACTGAACGAAGCGGGAACGGGCGGCCCGGCACAGGCCGCGGCGAGACCGGAACCGTCCCTGACCAGCGCGGTACGAGGCCACCTCCCCGGCGCGCCGACCCGGCCCGTACGCTGTCCTTCGTGGCAGAACCAGTGGTGCGCATCCCGGATGCGAAGGTCGCCCTGTCGACGGCCTCGGTCTATCCGGAGTCGACGGCGACGGCCTTCGAGATCGCCGCGCGCCTCGGTTACGACGGTGTCGAGGTCATGGTCTGGACGGATCCCGTCAGCCAGGACATCGAGGCTCTGCGCAGGCTGAGCGACTACCACCAGATCCCGATCCTGGCCGTCCACGCGCCCTGCCTCCTGATCACGCAGCGCGTCTGGTCCACGGACCCCTGGGTCAAGCTGCGGCGCGCACAGGCCGCCGCCGAGAAGCTGGGCGCCTCGACCGTCGTCGTGCACCCGCCCTTCCGCTGGCAGCGGCAGTACGCGCGCGACTTCGTCGACGGAATCTGGCGGATGGCCGACGAGACGGACGTCCGGTTCGCCGTGGAGAACATGTACCCCTGGCGCTACCGCGACCGCGAGATGCTCGCGTACGCCCCCGACTGGGACGTCACCAAGGACGACTACCGCCACTTCACCGTCGACCTCTCGCACACCGCGACCGCCCGCACGGACGCGATGGAGATGATCGACCGCATGGGCGACCGGCTCGGCCACGTCCACCTCGCCGACGGCAAGGGCTCGGCCAAGGACGAGCACCTCGTCCCCGGCCGCGGCACGCAGCCCTGCGCCGAACTACTGGAGCGCCTGGCGGCCACCGGCTTCGACGGGCACGTCGTCATCGAGGTCAACACGCGGCGCGCGATGTCCAGCGCCGAGCGCGAGGCCGACCTCGCCGAGGCCCTCGCCTTCACCCGGCTGCATCTGGCGTCGGCGGTGAAGGTGCCCCGCTCGTGACCGCCGGCGCGCGACCGGAGGCCACCGCTCCGCGCCGCCGGGGACGCCCGTCCCGTACGCAGGCCGAGACCGCGCCCGCCACGCGCGATCAGATCCTGCGCGCGGCCCGCGAGGAGTTCTCCGAACGCGGCTACGAGAAGACGTCCGTGCGCGGCATCGCCAAGGCCGCGGGCGTGGACCCGGCACTCGTACACCACTACTTCGGTACGAAGGAGCAGGTTTTCGAGGCGGCCATCACGGTCGCCTTCGCGCCCGCCCTCGACGCGCCCGCAGCGATCGAGGAAGGCCCGCTCGACGCGGTCGGCGAGCGCCTGACCCGCTTCATCTTCGGCATCTGGGAGAACCCCGCGACGCGCGCGCCGGTGCTCGCCATCGTGCGCTCGGCGATGAACAACGACACGGCCGCCGCCGTCTTCCGCCGTCTCGTCGCCGCCCAGCTCCTCGGGCGCATCGCCCACCGCCTCGACCTCCCCGACGCGGAACTGCGGGCCGAGCTCGCCGCCGCGCAACTGGTGGGGATCGCCATGCTGCGGTACGTGATCAAGGTGGAACCGCTGGCTTCGGCGGACGTGGAGCAGATCGTGGCGCGGGTGGCACCGGTGGTGCAGGGGCATCTGACCGGGGCGTGAAGGCGGGGGGCGTGAAGCCGGGTGCGTACGCCGGAGAGGGCGCTCCGCGCACCTCGCGCACTCCGCACCTCGCGCACTCCGCGCCCGCGCACGATCGCGCACCGAGACGTCCGTCCCGACATCCGGACAGCCTGTCCAGATCCTGGAGCGGCGGCGTACGCTCGACAGCAGTCTTGTCTCTCCGTCTCTCCGTAGATCGCCGATTTCCTGAAGGAGCGAGCGACGATGCCCGAGCTCAGGTCCCGCACAGTCACCCACGGCCGCAACATGGCGGGCGCCCGCGCCCTTATGCGCGCCTCCGGTGTACCCGGGGCCGACATCGGGCGGAAGCCGATCATCGCCGTGGCCAACTCCTTCACGGAGTTCGTGCCCGGCCACACCCACCTGCAGCCGGTCGGCCGCATCGTCTCCGACGCGATCCGCGAGGCAGGCGGCATCCCCCGCGAGTTCAACACGATCGCCGTGGACGACGGCATCGCGATGGGCCACGGCGGAATGCTGTACTCGCTGCCCTCCCGCGACCTGATCGCGGACTCCGTGGAGTACATGGTGGAGGCGCACTGCGCCGACGCCCTGATCTGCATCTCCAACTGCGACAAGATCACCCCGGGCATGCTGATGGCGGCGCTCCGCCTCAACATCCCGACGGTGTTCGTCTCCGGCGGCCCGATGGAGGCAGGCAAGGCCACGCTGGTCGACGGCACGGTCCGCAAGCTCGACCTGGTCAACGCGATCAGCGACGCCGTCGACGAGAGCGTCTCGGACGAGGACATCCTCCGTATCGAGGAGAACGCCTGCCCGACCTGCGGCTCCTGTTCCGGCATGTTCACCGCCAACTCGATGAACTGCCTGACCGAGGCCATCGGCCTCTCCCTGCCCGGCAACGGCTCGGTCCTCGCCACGCACACCGCCCGCAAGGAGCTGTACGAGCGCGCGGGCGCCACGGTCGTCGACATCACCAGGCGCTACTACGACGGTGACGACGCCTCCGTCCTGCCGCGCAACATCGCCACCCGCGCCGCCTTCGAGAACGCCATGGCCCTCGACATCGCCATGGGCGGCTCCACCAACACGATCCTGCACCTGCTCGCCGCGGCCCGCGAGGCCGAGGTGGACTACGACCTCTCCGACATCGACGCCGTCTCGCGCCGCGTCCCGTGCCTGGCCAAGGTCGCGCCGAACGCCGCGCCCACCACCACGTACTACATGGAGGACGTGCACCGCGCGGGCGGCATCCCCGCGCTGCTCGGCGAGCTCTACCGCGGCGGCCTCCTCAACGAGGACGTGCACACGGTCCACTCACCCTCCATCAAGGAGTGGCTGGACACCTGGGACATCCGCTCGGGAGCCGCCTCCGCCGAGGCCGACGAGCTGTGGCACGCGGCCCCCGGCTGCAAGCGCTCCGCCGAGGCCTTCTCGCAGTCCGAGCGCTGGGACACCCTCGACACGGACGCCGCGAACGGCTGCATCCGCGACGTCGCCCACGCCTACTCCAAGGACGGCGGCCTCGGCGTCCTCAAGGGCAACATCGCCGAGGACGGCTGCGTCGTGAAGACCGCCGGTGTCGACGAGTCGATCTGGACCTTCGAGGGCCCCGCGGTCGTCTGCGACTCGCAGGAGGAAGCGGTCGAGAAGATCCTCAACAAGGTCGTCAAGGAAGGGGACGTCGTGGTCATCCGCTACGAGGGCCCCAAGGGCGGCCCCGGTATGCAGGAGATGCTCTACCCCACCTCCTTCCTCAAGGGCCGCGGCCTCGGCAAGGCCTGCGCCCTCGTCACCGACGGCCGCTTCTCCGGTGGTACGTCGGGTCTGTCGATCGGCCACGCCTCGCCCGAGGCGGCGTCCGGCGGCACGATCGCGCTGGTCGAGGACGGCGACCGGATCCGCATCGACATCCCCGGCCGTTCGATCGAGCTCCTCGTGCCGGAGGCCGAACTGGCCGCCCGCCGCGAGGCCCTGGGCGGCGTCTACGCGCCCAAGGCCCGCGAGCGCAAGGTCTCCGCCGCCCTGCGCGCGTACGCGGCGATGGCGACGAGCGCCGACAAGGGCGCGGTGCGGGACGTGTCGAAGCTCGGCTGAGACCGGGCTCGGCCGAGACCGGTCTCAGCCGAGTCCCGAAACCTTTTCCGACGCGGGCGCGTCCTTGGTGTGAGAACACGCCGAGGGCGCGCCCGCGCCCCTGTCACGGGGGAGAGCACAGTGAGCGAGAACGTCATCACGCCCGAAGTCGACATCGCGGCTGAGGTCGACGCCGCTGCTGAAGTCGACATCACGCCCGACATCACGCCCGACATCGCGCCCGAAATCGTCGACGGGCTCGGTCAGGCCGACCTCGCCGCGGCGAGGACCGCCAGGACCTACTCGATCGCCGCGGACGTCAATGTCCGCTCCGGGCCCGGCACCTCGTACGGCAAGGTCGGCCGCCTGCGCGCCGGCGCCCGCGTCACCATCGCCTGCCAGAAGCCCGGCGAGACGGTCAAGGGCCCGAAGGGCACGTCGAAGCTGTGGGACAGGATCGGCAGCGGCCGCTATGTCTCGGACACGTACGTCCGTACGGGCAGCGACGGGTACGTGGCACCGCGCTGCTGACGCTCCTCACCGCGGCACCGCGGCACCGCGGCACCGCGGCACCGCGGCACCGGGGGAGCGGCGGGAAGCCATGAGCAACCCACCGGAGCCACCGGAGCCCACCGGAACCTGCCCGGCCTGTCGCCGCCGGAGCCCCGGCCGGGGATATGACACAGGCTCTCAGCCGGACTTCGGCGGCTTCGTCGCGTCGTAGGCGAACACCGTGTTCCGCGCGGCCGCCACGACCACCACGCTCCCCGCGACGGTCACGCGCGGGCTGGCGTTCACCTCGCCCGCGAGCCCCTCGGCCCGCGGGTCGGTCGTCCCCAGCAGCTCGCCGTCGCGCGACGAGAGCGAGACGACCCGCCCGCTGGCCGAACTGAGGTACAGGACCCCGTCGCCGTCCCCGGCCACCGGCCCCGACACACCCTCGACGCCGGTCTGCCGGTCCCACTTCTTCCTGCCGGTCGCCGGGTCGAACGCCGTGACGAGCCCGGTCTGCCCGCTCACGAAGACGCTGCCGCCCGCCAGCCCCGGCGTCCCCGCGTACGTCTTCGGCAGCCGCGCGTACCCGACCTTCCGCGTGTCCCGGTCCACCCGCAGCACGCCGTCGTACCCCGTCGTCGCGGGCCCCTCCCGCCGCTCGTGCAGGAGTACGAGGCTGCCGTCGGCGGTGCCGACCGGCTGGGCGGGGCCCTTGACGGCGATGGCCCTGCCGAGGGTTCCGGAGGCCAGGTCGACCAGGTGCAGGGTGGGGTGGCGCACCCCCTCGCCATCGGCCACCTCGGCGCTCGGCGCGCACATCGCGTACAGCCGCGTGCCCGCAGGGACCGGGGCGCACTGCTCACCCGAGGGGAATGGTTCCTTCCAGCGCACCTCGCCGCTGTGCGCCCACCGGGCCTCGAACCGGGTGTTCGACGCGTCGACCGTCACGACGGTCGAGTCGATCACCACGGCGTCCTGCGTACGGCCCGTCACCGCCGTGGACTGGGCACCGGACGGCACCGACCACAGCTCGTCGCCCTTGGCCGCGTCGATGGCGACCACTTCGGCGACGCCGTCGTCCGGCGCCCCCTCGGCCCCGAAGCGGTAGCCGAGAACGGTGTCGCCGGTCGCGCCCACCAGATGCATGCCCTGCACCGGTACGCCGGGACTCTTCTGTGTCCAGACCCGGGAACCGTCGGAGAGCTTCAGCCGGGTCGCGACGACGCCACCGCCCCCGCAGAACAGCGCGTCGCCGCGCGCCACACAGCGCAACTCGTCCGGAATGTCCGCACGGCCGCCCGGCACGGTCTTGTGCCACGGCGCGAAACCGCCCGGCAGCCGCGCCCCGGCCGCCGCGAGATCGCGCCCCTCGTCACCGGCGCCGCCCGCCCCGTCCGAACCGCCGGCCCGCACCACCGCGACCCCGCCGCCGATCGCGGCCACGGCCACGGCGGCCGCGAGCACCGGACGCCAGCGCCGACGCAGCCGACGGCCGAGGAACGTACCGGTGTCGGATCCCGCGGCCCCCGGGGCCTCGTCGGTGCCGGTGCGCGCCGCTACGGCACTCGGCACCGGAGTGTGGTCGTCCGTCGCCAGATGGTGCTGCGTGTCGGTCTCCCGGGTGCTGCGCCGCGCCCCGTCGACAGGACCCGCTGCGCCGCCCAGATCGGAGGGCAGATCACGCAGCCGTACGAGGAGTTCGTCGGCCGAGGGCCGCGCGTCCGGCTCCTTGTCGAGGCACGGCTCGACCACCGCGCGCAGCGCGTCCGGCACCTCGCCGAGGGACGGAGCCTCGTGCACCACTTGATAGGCCGTCATATACGGGCTGTCCGCGTCGAAGGGGCCCTGCCCCGTCGCCGCGTACACCAGCAACGTGCCCAGCGAGAACACGTCGGAGCGCGGACCGACCCCGCGCGGCGCCTGCAACTGCTCCGGCGACATGAACGGCGGCGTACCGATCACCCGCCCCGTCATCGTCAGCGTCTGCTGGTCCGCCGCGCGCGAGATCCCGAAGTCGATGACGCGCGGGCCCTCGGGGGAGAGGACCACGTTGGACGGCTTGAGGTCACGGTGCACGACGCCCGCGCGGTGGATGTCGCGCAGCGCCTCCGTCAGACCGATGGCGAGCGTGCGCAGCTCGGCGCCGCCGATGGGGCCCTTCTTGGAGATGTGCTGCGCGAGCGTGTGGCCCTCGATGTACGTCGTGGCCATCCACGGGTGCTCGGCCTCCGGATCGGCGTCGATCACGGCCGCGGTGAAGGCGCCGCTGACCCGGCGGGCCGCCGCCACCTCCTGCCGGAACCGGATACGGAACTCGTCGTCGTCCGCGAACTGCCGATGGATCAGCTTGATCGCGACGGGACGCCCCGACGCCGTGCGCGCCAGGTAGACCGTGCCCATGCCGCCCGAACCGAGACGCGCCTCGAGCGGATAACCGCCGATCTCCTCCGGGTCCCCGCCACGGAGCGTCATACTCACCGACCTCCCGTGTGCCCCCGCTACGTCTTTACGCCAACCAAACTAGTCGCCGGGCGGGGCGGCCTGGCAAGGCGGGGGACGAAAAGGGCGAGCCTGCGCTTCGCCGACCGTTCGGCACGGCAGGCAATAATCAAACGGTGAGCGAAGACCCCGGCACCCAAGGCCCATCCACCGGTACGTCCGGTACGCCCGGCCCCACCGGTACGCCCGGCCCCACCGGTACGCCCGGCCCCACCGGTACGCCCGGCCCCACCGGTACGTCCGGCGCGGCGACCCCATCCGCCACGGCGAACCCATCCGCCACCGCCACGGCCCCGGGGCCCCGGCCCGAGCCCCTCCGCTTCTTCGGAACGACCTGGGTCACGCACGACGGCGGCTACGGCGCCCGCCGCGCCGGTGTGGCCGTCGGCTCACTGGTCGCGGCGGCCGCGGGCTGCTTCGTACTGCGCTTCGCCTATGAGGGCCTGGCCATCGCCGCGGTGGGCAAGTTCGTGAACCTGCTCGTCGTCCTGATGTTCGCGATCTGCAGCGCCGTCGCCTTCCGCCGCACCTGGGAAGGGTTCTCCCGCCGCCACGACCCGGCCTCGCAGTCCTCGACACGCGGCCTGATGACCATCGGCTTCGTCGGCAGCCTCCTCGCCTACTTCTTCCGCTCCCTGAAGGAGGCCCCGGGCGAACAACTGCACCGCGAGGAGTACGAAACGGCACGCACCGAGTACGAGAAGCGCACGGCCCGACGAACAGGCAACCCGACCCGAAAGAAGAAGCGCAAGCGCTAGAGAAGAGCGCAAGCGCTCCCTCTCCCTCCGCCTCCCGCGCCCATTCCTTCAACGCGGCCGCCGCCCAGTACGCCGAGCACCGCCCTTCCTACCCGCCTGCCCTCTTCGACGCCGTCGAGCGCCTCGCGGGGCAGCCCCTCGCCGACGCACGCGTGGCGGACGTGGGTGCGGGCACCGGGATCGCCACCGCCCCCCTGGTCGAACGAGGGGCACACGTCGTCGCGGTCGAGCCAGAACCCGGCATGGCGGAACAGTTCCGCCGCACCCTGCCCCACGTACCCCTCGTACGCGGCGACGGCAACGCGCTGCCGATGGCCGACAGCTCGGCCGACTTCATCACCTACGCCCAGACCTGGCACTGGACGGACCAGGAACAATCCGTGCCGGAGGCGATGCGCGTACTGCGCCCCGGCGGCGCTCTCGCTCTGTGGTGGAACGGCACGGACCACGAGACACCATGGCTCGGCCGGCAGACCACCCGCATCGCCCGCTTCCTCGGCGTCGACGAAAAGGCCGCCCGCGCGACCCACCGCACCGGCAACCTGACGACCGCTCTTGACTTCGCCGAAGGGCGCGCGGAGCTGCTCAAGGTCTTCCCGGACGGCGTGGTCGGGGAGAGCTACCTCGTGGACCTGCTCCTCGCGCTCCGGCCACTCCCACGCACCCCGACCACCAGACCAACCGGAGCCCTCGCCCCAGCCCTCCCTCGCCTTGACGGGCTCGGCCGCCGGGAGGAGTATTCATCACATGGTGAATAAAACTCCCGCAGCGCCCGGACCGGAGGCCAGGGGCATCACCGAAGAGGCCACGGCAGGAGGGCCGAGTCCCGCAGCCACGAACCCGGCAGCCGCCAACCGTGCAGCCACGAGCCCCGCAGCCACGAGCCCCGCAGCCACGAACCCGGCGACGTCCGCCCCACCCGCCGAAGACCCGTCCACCCACCGCGAAACCCCCGCCGTCCTGGCCGAGAACCTGACGGTCGTCCGAGGCCCCCGCACCGTCCTGCACGGCCTCGACTTCGCCGTCCCCCGAGGCCGGATCACCGGCCTGCTCGGCCCCTCCGGCTGCGGCAAATCCACGCTCATACGCGCGATCGTCGGCAGCCAGGCCAACGTCACCGGCACCCTGAAGGTCCTCGACCACCCCGCGGGAGCCCCCGCTCTCCGCTCCCGCATCGGATACGTCACCCAGGACCCGTCCGTCTACGACGACCTCTCCGTCCGCCAGAACCTCGACTACTTCGCGGCCGTCCTCGACCCCGGCCCGGGAACCGCCGCCGAACGCCGCCACGCCCACGTCACCCGCGTCCTGGACGACGTCGCCCTCACCTCGCACGCCGGCTCCCTGGCCGGCAACCTCTCCGGCGGCCAACGCAGCCGCGTCTCCCTCGCCGTCGCGCTCCTCGGCACCCCCGAACTCCTCGTGCTCGACGAGCCGACCGTCGGCCTCGACCCCGTCCTCCGCCGCGACCTGTGGAACCTCTTCCACACCATCGCCACCGACCGCGGCGCCACCCTCCTCGTCTCCTCCCACGTCATGGACGAGGCAGAACGCTGCCACCGCCTCCTCCTCATGCGCGAAGGCGAACTCCTCGCCGACGACACCCCCGACGCCCTGCGCACCCGCACCCACTCCGAAACGGTCGAAGCGGCCTTCCTCCACCTGGTGGACAAAGCCGAAGCCGAAACCACCCCCGCAACCACCCCCGAAGCCCCCGCCACACCCGCACCCGCACGCACCACCGGCACCGACCGACCGGCTCCACCCAGGAGCCCCCGATGAACGCCTACCGCACCTTCGCCACCGCCGCCCGCGTCCTTCTCCAGCTCCGCCACGACGTGCGGTCCATCGCGCTGATGATCCTGGTCCCCTGCCTGATGCTGCCCCTCCTGCGCTACGTGTTCGACGGCAGCCCGCAGACCTTCGACTCCATCGGCGCCTCTCTCCTCGGGATCTTCCCGCTCATCACGATGTTCCTGGTGACCTCGATCGCCACCCTCCGCGAACGCACCTCCGGAACCCTCGAACGCCTCCTCGCCCTCCCTCTCGGCAAAGGCGACCTCATCGCCGGGTACGCCCTCGCCTTCGGCGCCCTCGCCGTCATCCAGTCGACCCTCGCCACCGGACTCGCCCTGTGGGCCCTCGGCCTGGACGTCACCGGTTCCGCCTGGCTCCTCCTCCTCGTCGCCCTGCTCGACGCCCTCCTCGGCACCGCGCTCGGCCTCTTCGTCTCGGCCTTCGCCGCCTCCGAATTCCAGGCCGTTCAGTTCATGCCGGCGGTGATCTTCCCCCAACTGCTCCTCTGCGGCCTGTTCACGCCGCGCGACGCGATGCAGCCGGTCCTGGAGCGCATCTCCGACGTCCTCCCCATGTCGTATGCCGTCGACGGCATGAACGAGGTACTCCACCACCCCGAGATCACCGGCGACTTCATACGCGACGTGGTCATCGTCGCCGCCTGCGCTCTCCTGGTACTCGCCCTCGGCGCAGTCACCCTGCGCCGCCGCATGGCCTGACCGCCCTCTCCTCTCTCCGCCCTCCCTCTTCTCCCCTCTCTCCACGCTGTTCCGCCCACCGGACACCGCCGCTGCCCCCGGCTCCCCGATGCGAGGATGGTCCCCGGACGACGCAACCCCGGAGGCCACCGTTCATGAGCAGCAACACCAGCCAGAAAGTCGCAGTTCTCGGCACCGGAAAGATCGGTGAAGCCCTGCTCAGCGGCATGATCCGCGGCGGCTGGGCGGCCACCGACCTCCTCGTCACCACCCGCCGCCAAGAACGCGCCGACGAGCTCCGCACCCGCTACGGCGTCACCCCCCTCAGCAACGCCGACGCCGCCAAGCAGGCCGACACCCTGATCCTCGCCTGCAAGCCGCAGGACATGGCCAAGCTGCTCGACGAAATCGCCCCGCACATCACCCCTGACCGCCTGGTCATCAGCGCCGCCGCCGGAATCACCACCTCCTTCATCGAGGAGCGCCTGCCCGAGCGCACTCCGGTCGTCCGTGTCATGCCGAACACGCCTGTCCTCGTCGACGAGGGCATGTCCGTGATCTCCGCCGGCAGTCACGCCTCCGGCGACGCCCTTGCCCACGCGGAGGCTGTCTTCGGCGCGGTCGGCAAGACCCTCCGTGTCCCCGAGTCGCAGCAGGACGCCTGCACGGCCCTGTCCGGCTCGGGCCCCGCGTACTTCTACTTCCTCGTCGAGGCCATGACGGACGCGGGCATCCTTCTCGGCCTGCCCCGCGACAACGCCCACGACCTCATCGTCCAGGCAGCGATCGGCGCGTCCGTCATGCTCCGCGACAGCGGCGAGCACCCCGTGAAGCTCCGCGAGAACGTCACGTCCCCCGCGGGCACGACGATCAACGCGATCCGCGAGCTGGAGAACCACGGAGTGCGCGCAGCCCTCATCGCCGCCCTGGAAGCAGCCCGCGACCGCAGCCGCGAACTGGCCTCCGGCAAAAACAACTGACGGCACGCACCCCGCCCCGAATGCCTACCGCGCCTCGGGCACCGGCGGCAGCAGCCCGATCGACCGATAGGCGCCGTCCACCGTCGGCTTGGCCATTCCCCTGGCCCGCTCAGCTCCCCTTCGCAACACCTCCTCCACATAGGCGGGGTCCGCCATCAGCTCCTTGTGCCGTTCCTGTACGGGCCTGAGAAGTTCCACCACGGCGTCGGCGGTGTCCTTCTTCAGCGCGCCATACGACTCATATACACCGCTCAAGGCTTCTGGGTTCCCACCCCGGCAAGCCGCCAGGATCTCCAGCAGGTTCGACACCCCCGGCTTTGACGCCCGGTCGAACGCGACTTCGGTCCCGCTGTCCGTGACGGCCCGCAGGATCTTCTTGCGTACGACCTCCGGCTCATCGAGCAGGTAGACGATCCCGGCCCCGGACTCGTGGGACTTGCCCATCTTCGACGTCGGGTCCTGGAGGTCCATGACGCGCGCCGCCACCTTGGGCGGGGTGGCCCGGGGCACCACGAAGGTCTGTCCGTACCGCTGGTTGAACCGCACCGCCAGGTCCCGCGTCAGCTCGACGTGCTGGGTCTGGTCATCGCCGACCGGGACCTCGTCGGCGCCGTACGCCAGGATGTCCGCCGCCATCAGCACGGGATACGTGAGGAGCGACAGCCGCACACTCCCGCCCCGCGCCTGCTCCAGCACGGACTTCTCCTTGTACTGGATCATCCGGCGCATCTCGCCGTCCGTCGCGACGCACTCGAGCAGATACGAGAGCCGGGCGTGCTCGTCCACATGACTCTGGGCGAAGACAGTGGCCCGCTCGGGATCGATGCCGGAGGCGAGCAGCAGCGTGGCCGCCTGACGACTGAGCCTGCGCACCCGGCCCGGATCGTGGTCCACCGTCAGCGCGTGCAGGTCCACGATGCTGAACAGCGCGTCGGCCCGGTACTGATCGACCTCGGCCCACTGCCGGATGGCTCCCAGGTAGTTGCCCAAGGTCAGGTGCCCCGTCGGCTTTACCCCGCTGAAGATCCTCGTCATCTCTCCGCCTTCTGGTCAGGACCGCCGGCCCGGCCGCCGGGCTCCAGGTCCTCCAGGGGGAGAAACAAGAACGGCCGCCGAGGCGGCGGCCGTCAAGTACATGCGTATGTACGGCCGCCCTCAGGCGGCCCACCACAGTTGGGCGTACGCACGTGTAGTCACGCCCCCAGACTAGACCCGCCAGGGGCCCGTTGTCCGGGGTTGACACGCATGGGGCTGCTACGTAGTGTTCTCCGAGTTGCCCGACGTGAGCGTCGACCACATGGTCGGTCCCCGGGCAGCCATTCCGCAAGAACCATTCAAGCGATCGACGTCGTGCGCCCTTCTGGGACTCGCCTTCGTTCCGCTTTCATGCGTATTTGCGAAATGAGGAATCGGCGTTCGAAAGGACGCCCCCGATTAGGTCGGGAGCCGCGATTCCGCTAAAGTCTCACTCGTCGGAACGGCCCAACAGCCGGGAAGACAACCCCACTTCGACTGGGAGTCAGGCCCGAAAGGATCTGATAGAGTCGGAGCCGCCGGAAAGGGAAACGCGAAAGCCGAAAGGCCGGAGCGGGAACCGGAAAGGCACCGAGGAAGTCGGACACGAAAGAGTCTGATAGAGTCGGAA
>NZ_JBHVYE010000018.1:73467-184995 GCF_042881135.1 Streptomyces sp. NPDC058284 | reverse complement strand
GGCGGACACTGTCCGCCGGGCCCCTCCTCGTAGTTCACGGTCCGGCTCAGGCGTCGAGAACCTGCCCCGCACGCTTCACGACGGGCGGCTCGACACTCCACGGGAAGTTGATCCACTCGTCGGTGCGCTTCCACACGTACTCGCACTTCACGAGGGAGTGCGACTTCTCGTAGATGACGGCGGAGCGCACCTCGGCGACGTGGTCGAGGCAGAAGTCGTGCACGAGCTTCAGCGTCTTGCCGGTGTCGGCGACGTCATCGGCGATGAGCACCTTCTTGTCGGTGAAGTCGATGGCGTTGGGCACGGGCGCGAGCATGACGGGCATTTCCAGCGTCGTCCCGACCCCCGTGTAGAACTCCACGTTCACGAGGTGGATGTTCTTGCAGTCGAGCGCGTACGCGAGCCCGCCCGCGACGAAGACGCCACCACGGGCGATGGAGATGATGACGTCGGGCTGGTACCCGTCGTCGGCGATGGTCTGCGCGAGCTCTCGCACCGCGCGGCCGAACTTCTCGTAGTCAAGGTTCTCGCGCACGTCACTCATGCTGGATGTCACACCTGGGTCCGATGGAAATTGAGGAAGGAACGGGAGGCGGTGGGCCCGCGCTGCCCCTGGTAACGGGACCCGTACCGCTCGGATCCATAGGGCTCCTCGGCAGGCGAGGTGAGCCGGAACAGACACAGCTGCCCGATCTTCATGCCCGGCCAGAGCTTGATCGGCAGCGTGGCGAGGTTCGACAGCTCAAGGGTGACGTGACCCGAGAAGCCGGGGTCGATGAACCCGGCGGTGGAGTGCGTGACCAGCCCGAGCCGCCCGAGGCTGGACTTGCCCTCGAGCCGGCTGGCCAGGTCGTCCGGCAGGCTGACGACCTCGTACGTCGACGCGAGCACGAACTCACCGGGGTGCAGGATGAACGGCTCGTCGCCCTCGGGCTCCACGAGCCGCGTCAGATCGGCCTGCTCGACGGAGGGGTCGATGTGGGGGTAGCGGTGATTCTCGAACACCCGGAAGTAGCGGTCCAGCCGCACATCGATGCTCGAGGGCTGCACCATGGATTCGTCGTACGGGTCGATCCGCACCCGTCCGGAGTCGATCTCGGCCCGGATGTCCTTGTCTGAGAGAAGCACGCACCGAGGATACGCAGAGCGCGCGGGCCCGCCCCAATCGGACGGACCCGCGCGCCCACTCCCGCCTTTTCCTTCTCCCGCTACTGCCGCTGCTGCCGCTACTGCCGCTACTGCCGCTACTGCCGCTGCAAGGTCACCGGCACGGCGTGCCGGAGCCGGGCACAGCGCGGGCAGCGGATGAGCCGGCCGGGACCGAGTCGGTCCGCCTGCTGCATCGGGAACGAAGCGGTGCTGAAGACGTGCCCTTCGGCACATCGGACGACGGTGCGCTCCATCAAGTCCTCGAGTCCCTTCCCCAGTCGTGGGTGAGCTCGTACGTACCCGTACTCACTCGTCTCTCGCTCGCCTCCGAGCCGACGACGAAAGCCCACATTACGGTATGAAAGGGACGCCACTCCAGGCGGCACGACCACGTCCCACGGTACGCCCCAACTCCCTCCCGCCGCACGGCACGTCCCCCTCCCGGACAGCGCTCGGACCCCGCGGCGAGAGCGCCCGGGGCCCGAGATGAGGTACAGTGTGCGACGGTACGACACCGCTTCTGGCGGCGTCTTTCGCGGGTGTAGTTTAGTGGTAGAACATCAGCTTCCCAAGCTGAGAGTGCGAGTTCGATTCTCGTCACCCGCTCCACAGTTGAGGCCCAGGTCAGCGACCTGGGCCTTTTTGTTGTCCTCGCTGATCGCTCGCCGCGTGTCAGATCCAGTCCGTCAGTCACTCAGCCCACGGATCACAGCGCCCGCCGAAGGCTCATCCTGGTTAATCGGTGTATGGCAACGCAGCCCGGTCCCTCTGCTCTCCGTCGCGCCAAGTTCGCCCGACGCGTGCCAGCCACGCTCGGCGAACTCGTCGGTCCTCGACACGGCACTGTGGCTCTGCCGTTGCATCTGGCCTGGTCGGGGCTGACCACGTTCGATCTCGATCAGCCCCGGCTACGGATGAGCTATTACCGCATCGTCCTGGCCGAGGGCCTGCACGACGACCTGGTCCGGTACCTCCATCACGACCTCCTCATCAGCTTGTGGCCCACACTCCGCATGCTCATCAGCCGCGATATCCGCGAGGTGTGGGAGAGCTCCTTCGACGAGCTCGCTCGCGTAGCGCAGGCCGCTGCATGAACCTCACAGAGCTGCACCGTCGTCTGCTTGCGGACGTCCTCGCCGTGGTCGGTGTCTACCCTCTGGCGCTCACCGGTGGTTACGCAGTTCAGGCGCACGGACTGGTCGACCGGCTCAGCCAGGACCTCGATGTCGCGACCGAGAATCCGACGCGCATGGAGGACATCGCTCATCGTCACGGATCCCGTCAGCCGTGAGGAGTGCGAGGTCGACGTTCTCAAGGAGACACTTTGGCGGCCGCCTGTGCACACCGAGCACGGGTTGGTGCTGTCTCTCGAAGACGTGATCGGCACCGAGGTCCGCGCACTGGTCGACCGTGGGCTGGCCAGGGACCTGATCGACGTACGGGCCGCGGCGGACCGCTGGAGCCATCCGGAGCTGGAGGAGCTCGGACGTCGCCACGCCCGCGACTCCTTCGACCTGTGCGAACTGCAGGCCCGGTTGGCCGGGGCCGAGTGGATCGACGACACGGAGTTCTCCGCTTACGGGCTCGACGAGCCGGCTGTCGACGAGCTGCGTCGGTGGGCACAAATGTGGGCCGACGACATCGGGGAACGGCTCCAGGAGCTGGAGGCTCCGCACGAGAATTGAGGACCAGCCCTCACAGTCGTTGTCAGCGATGAGCTCGCGATGCTCAGCCGCTGACCGTGCCGAGGAAGTGGTCCGCGTCGTCCGGTTCGGCCAGGCGGCCGAGTTGTAGCCAGGAGCCGTCGTGGAAGCGGAGGTCGAACGTGGCGAAGCCTCGGGGCTGGTTCGGTTCGGCTTCTATGCGGGCCTCGGGCAGGGGGAACTCCGCAACCGTGCGGAAGTCGTCCGCGCTGGTGGGGCAGAGACGGCGGCCCGGGGACGCTGCCACGCAGATGCGGTCCGGTGTCAGCAGGATCAGGCGTCGTGGGCTGGGTGAGTCGCTGTACCAGCGCAGCAGCAGGCGGCCCGCGGTGAGGTTCCAGTCGCCGTCGAAGAGGCCGTTCGTCGGGGTGGTGTTGTCCTCCGGGGCGCTCCCGGCCGTGCGGTCGGGGGTGGCGTGGCCGGTCCCGCCTCGGGGCCGCGGGCGGCGCGTGCGGCGGCCCCGCTCCCCGTTCTGCAGCGTCCGGTCGAACTTCTTGCCGAGCATGTCGATCAGGATGAACGGCACGACGACGAAGCAGAACACCACGGCGCCGACATACAGCAGCCAGTGGTGCCGGGACTTGAGGCGGCCCTTGCCCGCGGCGCGGTGCACTTCCTTGGGTGGGGCGGGAATCGGCTTCGCGAGCTCGCACCAGACCATGGCTGTCGGGTCCTCGCCCAGGATCTTCCGGGCCCGCCGCCGGACTTTGCGCTTCGCCATGCCGATGATCTTAGGCGGCGAGGGAACAAGCGTTCAGTTCGAGCCAATACTGTGCGTGCCGTTCTCACCGAGTGGGTGGTGGTGCGTCACCATCGGCCTGCACGACGTGCCTGGAACGACGGGCCCCGCTCCCCTCGGCCCGTGACCCCCCGTGTTCGCCGGGTCCGGGACGTTTCCGATAGTCATCGGGCTCCTCCGGCAACCGGGGCGGACTCGGCTAGCGTCGCGTCCTGCGTACGAGGAACAGGGGTCTGCATGATTCGAGCCAGCCTGTCCAGTGAGGCCGTGCCCCCGGAAGAGCGGTTCGACTGGTGGTACGGGCTGAAGTCCGCCTCACCGATCGCGACCACGTTGCACAGCGACCACACCGACGACTTCCCCGTCGCGGTCGACCATCTGGACCTGGGCGCGGCGACGCTGACCGCCATGGCGTACCCATCGGCCGAAGTACGCCGTACCGCCCGGCACATCCGCCGCGGCGACCCCGGCAGCCTCCAGGTATCCCTCACTCTGCAGGGGCTCAGCGGCTTCGAGCAGGCCGGCCGCAACGTACGGTTCGGTGCGGGAAGTCTTCTCCTGTACGACTCCTCGTCGCCCTTCGAAGGGTGGATGCGGCGAGTGGACGGCAGCGGCGCCCCGACCCGGAGCATCGTGGCCACACTGCCCCTGCACCTGCTGCCCTTCCCGCCCGACCGCCTCACCGCGCTCGTCGCCCGGCCGATGTCCGGCACCGAGGGGTTCGGGGCGCTGCTCGCCCACTTCATGCGTCAGGTCACGAACGACGTCGGGCAGTTCGGGGACACCAGTGCCACCGCGGACCGGCTCTCCCACACGCTCGTCGACCTCGTCGGACATCTGGCCGCCGAACACCTCGACCGGGAGCGCGAGTTGCCGGTGGAGAGTCGCAGACGCACGTTGCTGCTCCAGGTGCAGAGCCATGTCCGCCGGCATCTGCGCGACCCGGCGCTGAGTCCGGACAGCATCGCCGCCGCGCACCACATCTCCACCCGCTATCTGCACCGCCTCTTCCAGGAACAGGGCCTCACCGTCTCCTCCTGGGTCCGGCACTTGCGCCTGGAACGCTGCCGCCGGGCGCTGGCCAATCCGGAACTCGTCACCGTCCCCATCGGCGCGATCGCCGCCCGCTGGGGCTTCAGCCAGCCCGCCGTCTTCACCCGCGCCTTCCGCACCACGTACGGACTCACACCCAGCGAGGTGCGTGCGCGGGGCGTGCACGCGCGAGAGGTGCACGCTCGCGAAGTGAGCGCTCGTGAAGGGCGTGCCCACGCGATGGCGGGCCGCAGCGGTGCGCTGGCGGTCAACGGGAGTGCGCTGAGGGTCAACGACGCCGGGTGAGGCGGTCGCCATACTCGTATGCGGCGGCGCGTTCGGGGGCCGCCGCCAGTGTCCGCCACTGCGCCCATGGTCAACGGGGGAGGGCGTCGGGGCGCGCACGCCAGATGGGCGGTGTGCCGGGCCGTGGTCGGTTCGGCGCGCCGCCCGGTGGCGTAGTGGCCTGTTGGCCGCTCGGTCGGTGGCCTGCGGCCATGCGGCCTGCGGCCATGCGGCCTGTGGCCATGTGCCTGTTTCCGGTCGTCATGCCGTGCGGAGGACTGCCCTCCGCCCTCCGCCCTCTGCCCTCTGCCCTCTGCCCTTACCAGCGCACCCAGGCGGCGCCATCACCGCACGTCGTCCCCGTGCCGTCCCCGTGTCATCAAGAAGGCATCGGCAGGTCCCGTCCGGTTCATGTGGCGCTGGTGAGGTGGCTGCACCGTACAAGGACGTTTTGAGGAGTTCCGCATGGCCAGATCGCGTCTGTCCCGTCGTCGGCTGACAGCCGCCGCCGCTGTGGTCGCCGCCACCGCCGCGGCCGTGGCCGGCACCGCATCGGCCGGGGCCTCCGACACCAAGGACCAGGCCCGGCGGGCCATCCAGGGCGGCAAGGCCAAGAACGTCATCCTGCTCATCGGCGACGGCATGGGCGACTCCGAGATCACTCTCGCCCGGGACTACACGGTGGGCGCGGCCGGCCGGCTCAACATGGACAAGTTTCCGCTGACCGGCGCCTACACGACGTACTCCGTGCACAAGGACGGCTCCCCCGACTACGTCACCGACTCCGCGGCCAGCGGCTCCGGCTGGGCGACCGGTGTGAAGACCGTCAACGGGCGGATATCGAAGACGCCGGGCAGCGACAAGGCCGTGCCGACCATCCTGGAGCTCGCCCAGAAGAAGGGGTACGCGACCGGATCGGTGACCACCGCCGAGCTCACCGACGCCACCCCCGCCGTCCTCGCCTCGCACGCCACCGACCGCAGCTGCCAGGGTCCGGCGGACATGGCCAAGTGCCCGGCCGACACCATCGCCAAGGGCGGCCCGGGGTCCATCGCCGAGCAGAGCGTCAACCACAAGGTCGACGTCCTTCTCGGCGGCGGAAAGCAGCGCTTCGACCAGAAGGTCACCGACGGCAAGTACAAGGGCCTCACGGTGACGGAGCAGGCGAAGCGGCTCGGGTACCAAGTCGTCAGCAATGAGCGGGAGTTGAAGGCGGTCAAGTCCGTCAAGGGCGGCAAGCCGGTCCTCGGGCTCTTCGCACCCGGCAACGTACCCGTCGAGTGGACCGGCAAGGCCGCCGCCAAGGGCGGCACCGATCCGCAGCGCTGCACCACCTCCAACCCGGGCCGCCCGGCCGGCACGCCCGCCCTCGACGACCAGGCCGCCAAGGCCATCAAGCTGCTCGAGGCCAAGCAGCGGAGCGCGAAGGGCGGCAAGAGCAAGCAGGGCTTCTTCCTCCAGGTCGAGGGCGCCTCGATCGACAAGCAGGACCACGCCGCCGACCCGTGCGGTCAGATCGGTGAGACCGCGGCGTTCGACCGTGCCGTGAAGGTCGCCCGTGACTACGCCGCCAAGCACCCCGACACGCTGGTCGTCACCACCGCCGACCACGCGCACACCAGCCAGATCGTGCCGCTGGACGCGCAGCCGCCGGGCCTGTCCTCCACGCTGGTCACGGACGAGGGCCAGCAGCTGAAGGTCAACTACTCGACCAACACGCCGGGCGCCTCGCAGGAGCACACCGGTACGCAGGTGCGGATCGCGGCGCAGGGCCCGCAGGCCTACCGCGTACTCGGCGTCACCAACCAGACCGACCTGTTCACGACGGTGCGGGAGGCGCTGCGGCTGCGCTGAGTGTGCGCGGCGGGGGCCGGTGGGGTGGCGGAGGTCGACCGGTCGACGGGGTCCGTCCCGGTGGCGGGGCCCGTCCCGGTGGCGGGGCCCGTCCCAGTGGCGGGGTCCGTCCCAGTGGCGGGGTCCGTCCCGGTGGCGGGGTCCTTCGGGGGGGACGGAGTCCGTCGGGGGGGCGGAGCACCCAGCTGAACCACCACCGCGGCCCAGAACGCGGCACTAGCCTGACCGGCGATGGACACACTGATCTCTCCGCTTCTCGAACACCTGGACCGGGAGAGGCCCGGGGATCTTCTCGGGGTCTACCTCTACGGCTCCGCCAGTACCTCGGGGCTTCGGCCGGACAGCGACATCGACCTGCTCATGCTCACCCGCCGCTCCCTGAGCATGTCCGAACGCGCCGCGCTGGTCTCGTTGTTGTCCGGTATCTCCGGGTGGCGCGGTCACGCCGAACGCTTTCCCGACGCGGCGCACCGTCGGCCCATCGAGCTGACGAGCATCGTCGTCGACGAGATTCGGGGCGGGGTGCGGGACGAGACCCGGGACGGGATGCGGGCCCGGATCGACCTCTTGGGTGGGGGCGCGCCTCGTCGCGACTTTCAGTACGGCGAGTGGCTGCGCGCGGAGCTCGCCGAAGGGCGCCTTCCGCAGCCTGTGGACGACCCCGATGTCGTCGTCCTCCTGGCCACCGCTCGCTCGGGGCACCGGGTGCTCCGTGGCCCCGCCTTCGGTGACGTCGTCGCCGCCGTTCCGAGTGGGCTGCTCAGGGACGCCGTGCTCGCCGTCGTCCCGGCCGTCCTGGAAGAGACCGAAGGCGATGAACGCAACGCCCTCCTCACCTTGGCGCGCGTCCTCGTCACGCTCGACACCGGCCGGATCGTCTCCAAGGACGCCGCCGCAGAGGCGGTCGCGCGCACGCTCGCACCGGCCGACCGCCGGCTCCTGGAGCATGCCCGGGCCGGCTATCTCGGGACGGTCGCCGACGACTGGACCGGCCTCACCTCGCGGGTGACCGCGCTCGCCCACGTACTGGCGGACCGGGCCCGGCGTCACCATGACGGGGCCGGTCCACCCGTCGGCGGCGCAGACGCTGCGGAGTGACAGTCCGGGGTGGGTCGGGGCCAACGTACGGCGGGGCCCGGAGGGCGGCAGTGGGACGTCAGCGGCACGGCAGCGGGACGTGAGCGGGCGCGGGCAGAGTAGTGGATGTCAGCAGGTCAGGCGCTGGATGTCACAAGGCGCGGCGCTGGTTGTCACAGACCGGGCAACCGCCGCGCCACGTTTCTCGCGATCACTCACGTCATCACCGGCCGCTCGCGCCATCACCGGCCGCTCGCGTCATCACCGGCCATTCGCTTCATCGCTGACTCGCTCACGTCATCACCGACTCTCACTTCGCGTCATCACCTCCGGGGGAAGTTCCATGGGTACGTTCCGCAGCCGCCGCTCCACCGTCCTCGCCGTCACCGGCGCCGCCGTCTTCGCCCTGTCTCTCACCGCCTGTGGCGGGAGCGACTCCGACGCGAAGCCCGCCGCCACCTCCAAGTCCATCGGCTCGGCCCAGTCCGACGGCTCGGCCCAGTCCGACGGCTCGGCCGAGCCCAATACCTCCGGCGAGACCATCAGCTCGGGTCAGTCCGCGCAGGGCGGCTCCGACGCCACGAAGGCCTCCGCCTCCCGGGACAAGAAGACGGTCGCGATCGCGCCCGCCTGCACCACCAAGGACGTGGCCATCAGCGCCGCGCGCCAGGACGGGCCGCCGTACACCCACATCGTCCTGACCGCCAAGAACACCTCGGGACGCAGCTGCACGATGACCGGCTTCCCGGAGATCCAGTTCCTGGAGAGCCACAAGCAGAACGTGCCGGCCGTCGCCAAGAGCAAGCCCGCCGCGCCCGTGGTCCTGAAGGCCGGTGCGCCCGCGTACGCGCTGGTCAAGGTGTCGGACGGCGGGGTGGACGAGACCAACGAGCCCGTCTCGGCGTTCTCCGTGACGTTGCAGGGCGGCGGCGGTATGGCCGCGGTCCGGGCGCCGGGCAGCGGCGGCATCGCCGTCGACCCGGCGAAGGCGCTGACCGGCTACTGGACGTACCAGCTGCGCAACGGCGCCGACGACTTCTAGGCCACAGCCCTTCCGAACCAGGCCGCCAGAGGTGCTGCTCGGCCGGGCCGGCGGACCGGCGGACCGGCTGACCGGCTGACCGGCTGACCGGCCGAGCTCAGTCGATCGTCTTGATGACCCGGGCGGGCACTCCCGCGACCACCGTGCCGGCCGGAACATCACGAGTGACCACCGCGCCGGCAGCGACCACCGCACCGGCTCCGACGGTCACCCCCTGCGTGATCACGGCGGCCGTCCCGATCCAGACGTCGTCCTCGATGACGACCGGGGCGAAGGAGAGGTACTCGCGGCGCTCGGCCAGGGGCAGTGGATGACCTCCGGTGATGAGGCTGACCTTCGGGGCGATCATGACGCCGTTCCCGATACGGATGCCGCCCTTGTCCATGAAGGTGCACCCCTGGTTGACGAAGACGTTCTCCCCGAACGTCGTGTTCAGTCCGTGCTCGGTGAAGAACGGCGGGTAGATCACCACCGACTCCGGCAGCGGGGCACCGAACACAACAGAAAGTAGTTCCGCGCGGCCTTCGCTGTCGCTGAACGGAAGCACGTTCAGACGAGACGTCGCATCGGTCACCTCCGTGATCCGCTCCGCATGACGCGCGAACTCGGGCGTACGTACGTACATGACCTGCTCTGTGCGGGTAGACATGCGCTGATCCCACCACCGCGCAGAACACTCGATCAAACAACCCCGCACCACTACAGACACAACCAGTGGTTGTGAAAGTAGGGTGGGAAGCGTGGATGCCGAAGCACTGCGGACGTTCGTGGCCGTCGCCGAGACCGGCCAGTTCCAGGCCGCGGCCGACGAGCTGGGGATCAGCCAGCAGGCGGCCTCCAAGCGGATCGCCGCCCTGGAGAGGCACATCGAGGTCACGCTCCTGGTGCGGACGTCCCGAGGCTCCCGACTGAGCGTGGACGGGCAGGTCTTCCTGCCGCACGCCAAGAAGGTTCTGGCGGCCGTCGAGCAGGCCGAGCAGGCTGTGCGCCCCGGAAGCCGTCCCTTGCGCGTCGATGTCCTCAATCGACGCATCTCCCCGGCCCAGAGCGTCTACCGGTTCTACCGCTCCCACCCCGAGACGGGCCTGGACGCGGTCACGCTGAGCAAGGAGCACGCCGCCCAGGCCGCCCAGGCGGTGCTCGAAGGGACCGTCGACGCGTCCTTCCGTGCCCTGCCGGCGGACCAGGTGCCGGCCGGGATCAGCACCGAACGACTCCTGGACGTACCCCTGGAGCTCCTGGTCGGCCCCGGCCACCCGCTGGCTGACGCGCCCCGGGTCAGCCCCGCGGACCTGGCCGGTCACCGCATCTGGATCCCCGGGATCAGGCCGAGCACGGAGTGGGCAGCGTTCTACCGGGCACTGTCCGAGGCCTTCGGCCTGAGCGTCGACGCGCTCGGCCCCCACTTCGGTGACGAGGCCCTGATGGACGCTCTGGCCGACTCGGCCTCGCTGGCCACCCTCATCGGCAGCGGGGACCGGTACCTGTGGCCCCAGACCCACGACCTGCGACGCATCCCGCTGCACGACCCGACCCCGGTCTACCCGCACGTGCTGCTGTTCCGCAGCGGAGACCAGCACCCCGTGCTGACCGCGCTACGCGATCATCTGCGCGCCACGGCCCCGCGAACCCCGCACGACGTGTGGGCACCGGACTGGGTAGCCGGCTGACCGGACGAGCGGAGCAGGAGACCAGACAGCCACAGGCTCTCAGAGCCTGTCTTTGAACCCCCGCCTGCGCCCCGGCGCCCGGCACGCACGCTCGGCGCACGGACAGGCTCTCAGTCCGAGCCGCTGCCCGAACCGTTGCCGCGTCGTCGGTCCGACTTGGCCGCGGACGCGACCACTTCCGCGCAGACCATCGTCACCTTCGCGACCCCGTGGACCCAGCGCGGGCCGCCCCGCGCCGCCCAGACCACCGCGGCCAGGCCCACCGCCGCGACCGGCACCGCGATGCCGAGCAGCACGATCACCATCGCCTCTCCCCCTTCCTCCGCACAGGGAGAGGCGATTTCCTCAGGCCGGGTTCCGTGCCGGGAAGCCGTGCCTGCGGGCCGCGACCACGGTCAGCAGGACGGGGGCCAGGAGCAGCAGGATCGTCCACGGGAAGGACGAGGTGCCGACGAGGCCGAGCAGGACGCCGCCGAAGACGCCGCCACCCGCCATGGCGACGTTCCACAGGGTGACGAGCATGGCCTGAGCGGCATCCGCCGTGCCGCCCCCTGCATCGCCATTCGCGTCACCCGCGGCGCCCGCGGCCGTCTGCAGAAGTGTGGGGGCGCCGCCCCAGCCCAGGCCCCACAGCGCCACGGCGACGTACACGAGGGCCGGGGTGTCGGAGAAGGCAGCGAGGACGGCGGCGGCCACCCCGATCAGGAGCACGCTCGCGAGCGTCAGCGCGCGCAGCCCGCGGTGGATCAGTGCGCCGGTGATCCAGATGCTGACCAGGGACGCGGCGCCGAAGAGGAGGAGCACGAGGTCGGTCGAACCGCCCATGCCGAGCGCGTCGAGGAACGTGGCGATGTACGTGTACAGGACCGTGTGCGCGAGGACGAGGAGCAGGGTGACGAGCAGGACCGGTGCCACGCCGGGTACGCGCAGGGTCCGCAGCATCGGGGTCTTCGCGCCACCCGGTTCCTGCCCGGGGAGGTCGGGGACGAGGGCGGCGATCCAGCCGAGCAGGCCGACGGTGAGGCCGGTCATGACCAGGAACGCCACCTGCCAGCTGAGCACCTTGCCGAGGAACGTGCCTGCCGGTACCCCGAGCGACAGCGCGACCGGGATGCCGGCCATCGCGACGGCGATCGCCTTGCCCTGGAGGTGGACGGGCGCCAGGCGGCGTGCGTACCCGGCGAGCAGCGCCCAGGCGAGGCCCGCGGCGACACCGGCGACGAAGCGGGCGCCCATCGTGAGGGTGTAGTTCCCGGAGACCGCGGTGACGGTGTTGGCGGCGGCGAATCCCGCCATCGCCACGAGCAGCAGCCGCTTGCGCCGCCAGCCCGCGGTGGCCGCGGTCAGCGGTATCGCGGTGAGTGCGGTGCCGATCGCGTAGACGGTGACGGTCTGCCCGGTCGCCGACTCGCTGACCCCGAGGTCGGCGCTCATCGCGGGCAGCAGGCCCGCGGGCAACGTCTCGGTGAGGCTGGTGATGAAGACGGCAGTGGCCAGGGCGAGGAGGGCCGGGAGGGGGAGCCTTTGGGGCGGGGTGGGGATGAGAGTGGGGGTGGGGTGATTCGGCGGTCGGGTGGGGGTGAGGGTGGCTTTCGCCGGGCTCTTCGCGGGGGCTCCTGGGGTGCGCATGGGGTGGGGTCCTTTTCAGTACGGGGGTTTCAGTACGGGGGTTTCAGTACGGGGGTTTCAGTACGGGGGTGGGGGGCGGGTACGGGTACGGGAGGGGTACGGGTACGGGAGGGGTACGGGTACAGGTGGGTGTGCCGGGCCTCCGCTGCTGACGGGGACGACTCTGCTCGCGGGCGCTTCGGGATCGCTGACGGTCCGCTGACGGCCGTCGGACCCCGTGCGCGCGGCGGTGTGTACGGTGATCCGCATGCGGTTCGGGGTGCTGGGTCCACTGACGGTGTGGGACGGCGAGGGGGAGCCGGTCAGGGTTCCCGAGGCGAAGGTCAGGGCGCTCCTCGCCGACCTTCTCGTGCACGAGGGGCGGCCGGTCTCCGCCGACCGGCTCATCGACGACCTGTGGGGCGATGCCCCGCCCGGCAACCCCGCCAACGCCCTCCAGGCCAAGGTCTCCCAGCTGCGCCGCGCGCTCGGCCGCGACCGCGTGGTGCACCAGGCTCCCGGCTACCGGCTGCGCGTCGACACGGCCGCCGGTGACGAGATCGACGCCGACCGTTTCCGCTCCCTCGTCGACAGCGCGCGAGCCGAGGCCGACCCTCGCGCGCGGGCCGACATCCTCACCCGCGCCCTGGAGTTGTGGCGCGGGCCCGCCTACGCCGACCTCCGCGACGAGGAGTTCGTACGCGCGGCGGCCGACCGGCTGGCCGAGCAGCGGCTCGCCGTACTGGAAGAGCAGGCCGAGGCGCGCATCGCCGCAGGCGACCACACGTTGCTCATCGGGGAGATCGCGGATCTTGTCGCCCAGCACCCGTTGCGGGAACGGCTGCGGGCCGTGCAGATGCGCGCGCTGTACCTCGCGGGCCGCCAGAGCGAGGCGCTCGCCTCGTACGGGGCGCTGCGCGAGCGGCTGGCGGAGGAGTTGGGGGTGGACCCCGGGCCTGAGCTGGCCGCGTTGCACGGGGCGATCCTGCGACAGGACCCGGCGTTGACGCATGTCGGGGGCTCAGGGGCGCGGGGCGTGGGGATCGGAGTCTCAGGCCCCGGGGGCTCGGGGCCAGCCACCTCGGCACCCCCTGCTTCGCCCTCTCCTCCCCCTGCTCCCCCTGCTCCCTCTCCTCCCCCCACCCCCCGTACCAACCTGCCCGCCCAGCTCACCCCGCTCGTCGGGCGTGCGCACGCCGTGGCGGAGATCGGCGGGCTCCTCGCCTCCGCGCGCCTCGTCACGCTCACCGGACCCGGCGGTGTCGGCAAGACACGCCTTGCGGTGGAGGCGGCGGTACGGCAGGCGGATACGACGTCGGCCACCACAGCGGCGCCCGGCGTGACGGAGAGGGGCGGGACGCCCGACGGGGTCTGGCTCGTCGAACTCTCCGGTCAGCGCGGCGGAAGCGGCGTCGACGACCTCGCCCAGGCCGTCGCCACGGCCCTCGGTCTGCGCGACGAGACACCCTCCGGGACGCTCCTGGACCACGTCGCCCCGGCCACCACCCCCACCGAACGCCTCGCCGCGACGCTCCGCGACCGCCGCACACTCCTCGTCCTCGACAACTGCGAGCAGGTCGTCGAAGAGGCAGCCGAACTCACGGACGTACTCCTGCGTGCCGCGCCCGGCCTCCGCGTCCTGGCCACCAGTCAGGAGCCGCTCGGGCTCACCGGCGAGGCGGTGTTCCTGGTGGAGCCGCTTCCGGCGGCCGACGCGGTCGGCCTCTTCACCGCGCGCGCCGCCGCGGCGGCCCCCGGCTTCACGGTCGACGACCCCGCGGACGCGGCGGCCGTCGCGGAGATCTGCCGCCGCCTCGACGGCATTCCGCTCGCCCTGGAACTCGCCGCGACGCGGGTACGCGCCCTGGGCGTAAGGGAGTTGGCCGACCGGCTCGGCGACCGCTTCCGGTTGCTCACTTCGGGGCGGCGTGGCGCACCGGCACGGCAGCAGACGTTGCGGGCGATGATCGACTGGAGCTGGGAGCTGCTCAGCGTGCCCGAGCGCATCGTGCTGCGTCGCCTCGCCGTGCACCGCGACGGCTGCACGCTGGAGGCGGCGGAAGCGGTGTGCGCGGGGGAAGGGGTGACCCGGGACGAGGTCCTGGATTTGGTCACGCGCCTCGTCGACCGTTCGCTGGTCGTCATGGCACCTGGTCCCGCCGGGACGGCGCCGCGCTACCGCCTCCTGGAGTCCGTCGCCGCGTACGCCATGGAGCGGCTGCACGAGACGGAGGATCCGGCCGACGTCCGCGAACGGCATCTGTGCCACTACCTGGACCTCGCCGAACGGGCCGAGCCCCGGCTGCGCGACGGCGGCCAGTCCCGCTGGCTCGCCCGCCTGGACGCCGAGGCGGCGAACCTTCGCGGGGCGCTGGACGAAGCGGTACGCGGCCCGTTCCGGCCGGAGGCGGTCCGCCTGGCCACGGCACTGGCCTGGTGGTGGCTGCTCCGGGGCCGGCTGACGGAGGCACGCCGCGCGCTGACGACGACAGCGGGAGCGGTGTTCGGCGCGGCGTCCGGGGGTGCGGTGGGGCCCGGCGCCGGGTCCGACGACGTGGCGCCCGGCGCCGTGTCCGACGACGTGGCGCCCGGCGCCGTGTCCGACGTGACTCCCGGCGCCGCGCTCAGCGCCGAGAGCGCCGCCCCGTCCGGCACCACGCCTGACGCCACATCTGCCGCCACCCCGTCCGACACCACCCCCAGCGCCACGCCCAACACCGCCCCCGCCCCCTCCGAACTCCTCGCCCTCCGCGACGCCTTCGCCCTCCTGACCGGTGAGCGGCCCACCCCCATACCCGCCGGTGAAGCCACCACCCACCACCCCCGCACCCTCTGGCTCACCGCCTACGGGCTCTTCTGCGCAGGCGACCCCCGCGCCAGTGAGGAGGTCAACGCGCGAGCCCTCCACCGTGCCGCCGAGACCGGGGACCGGTGGAGCACCGCCGCCGCGCTCGCCCTGCGCGCGATGCTCGCCCTGATCCGGGGGGACCTCGGCGCGATCGGCGACGACGGGCCGCGCGCCGCCGCGCTCTTCGCGGAACTGGGCGACCGCTGGGGCGAGTTGCAGACCGTCGCGCCGCTCGCCGTGCTCGCCGAGATCAAGGGGGACTACGACGAGGCCGCGCGCCGCCAGGCGGAAGGCCTGGTCATCGCCCGTGAGCTCGGGCTTCGGGCGGAGGTCGCGGCACGGCTCTCCGGGCTCGGCCGCCTCGCCCTCCTCACCCGGGAGTGGGAGCGGGCACGCGAACTCCACGAGCAGGCAAGGACCTTGGCGGCCGAACAGGGCTACCGCTACGTCGAGATCCACGCGGAGATGGGCCTCGCCCTCGGAGCCCGCCGCTCCGGCGACCTGGCCGCGGCCGAGACGTATCTGCTCCACATCCGCGACCGCCACGCCGACGTGTCCTCACCGGCGGGCGACCACCTCCACCACGCCGAACTGGGCTTCATCGCCGAGCTCCGTGGTGACGGGCCCGGCGCCGAGGCCCACCATCTCCTGGGCCTCAAGGCCGCCCGCGCACTCGCCGAACCGCGCGCCCTCGCCCTCTCCCTGGAAGGTCTCGCGGGCGCGGCGGCCGTCTCCGGCAAGGCGGAACACGCCGCCCTGCTGCTCGGCGCGGCCGACGCGGCCCGGCAGGGCGCGGGGGCCCCACTGCCGCCCGCCGAACGCGGTGACGTCGACCGGATCACCGCCGTGGCCAAGGCGGCGCTGGGAGAGCCTGCCTTCGCCGAGGCGTTCACGCGGGGCGGCACGGATCCGACACCGGACGAGCCGGCCCACCTTCTCCCCCCGGATACAGTGGCAAGATTCCGCGCTTCACCACTCATCACGTCCGCGGAGCACGGGAACACATTCACAGGGGGGACCTGACATGGCACTGTTCGGCAACGCTCACACCGTCGACCCGGCCAAGGCGCAGAACGAGTACGCGCGCCTCCTCGGGCACGGCGAGCAGGTGCACGCCGCGTACACGCTGATACGCGACACCATGCTGTTCACCGACCGTCGGCTGATCATGATCGACAAGCAGGGCATCACCGGCAAGAAGGTCGAGTACCACTCGGTCCCGTACCGCAGCATCACGCACTTCGCGGTGGAGACGGCCGGGCACTTCGACCTCGACGCGGAGCTGAAGATCTGGATCTCCAGCAACCCGACGCCGATGCAGAAGACGTTCACCAAGGGCGTCGACATCTACGAGGTGCAGGCGATCCTGACGCAGTTCGTCGCCCGCTGAGCAGCGGCTGACGCCGAAGAGGGGCCGCTCACCGGGAGAACCCTCTCCCGGCCGGCGGCCCCTTGCTTCGTACCTCGTGCCCCGTGCCCCGCACCCGCACCCGCTACTTCGGGTCCTTGTTGAACTTCGACGTCGACCAGAAGTAGCCGAGCACCGCCAGGCCCACGCACCAGCCGACGGCGAGCCACCCGCTGTTGCCGATCTCCGTGCCGAGCAGCAGGCCCCGCAGGATCTCGATGGCCGGGGTGAACGGCTGGTACTCGGCGATCGGCTGGAACCAGCCCGGCATCGAGTCGACCGGGGTGAACGCGCTGGACAGGAGTGGGAGCAGGATCAGCGGCATCGCGTTGTTGCTGGCCGCTTCGACGCTGGGGCTGATCAGGCCCATGCCGACCGCGATCCAGGTGAGCGCCAGGGCGAAGAGCGCGATGAGGCCGAACGCCGCGAGCCACTCAAGGACCGTGGCGTCTGTGGACCGGAAGCCGATGGCCACACCGACCGCGCCCACCAGGACCACGCTCAGGACCGACTGCAGCACGCTGCCGATGACGTGCCCGACAAGCACCGACGGGCGGTGGATGGCCATCGTGCGGAAGCGGGCGATGATGCCCTCGTTCATGTCGTTGGAGACGGACACCGCGGTGCCGATCACGGTGCTGCCGATGGTCATGAGGAGCAGGCCGGGGACGACGTACGCGATGTAGTCGGAGCGGTCCGCCCCGCCGCCCGCGACACCCGTGCTCATCGCGTCGCCGAAGATGTAGACGAAGAGCAGCAACAGCATGATCGGGGTGAGCAGCAGGTTCAGGGTGAGCGACGGGTAGCGGCGGGCGTGCAGGAGGTTGCGGCGCAGCATCGTGGCCGAGTCGCGCAGGGCGAGGGAGAGGGTACTCATCGGACGTTCTCCTTGGGCTGGTCGGGGATGCCCGCGGTGGCCGGGCCTGTGAGGGCGAAGAACACGTCGTCCAGGTCGGGGGTATGCACGGTCAGTTCGTCCGCCTCGACGCCGGCCGTGTCCAGCCGGTCGAGGAGGGAGCGCAGCGCGCGCTGGCTTCCGTCGCTGGGGATCTGGAGGGTCAGCGCCTCGTCGTCCCCGGTGACCTCGCGTACCACGGAGGCAGCCGCCCGGTAGGCGGCCGGGTCGGTGAAGCGGAGCCGGACGTGCCCGCCGGGGATCAGCCGCTTCAGTTCCTCCGCGGTGCCCTGCGCCACGATCCTGCCGTCGTTGAGGACGGCGATCCGGTCGGCGAGTTCGTCGGCCTCGTCCAGGTACTGGGTGGTGAGGAAGACGGTCACACCGCCCGTGACCAGCTCCCGGATGATCTGCCACATGTTGTGCCGGGACCGTGGGTCGAGGCCGGTGGTCGGCTCGTCGAGGAAGATGATCCGCGGGTCGCCGACCAGGGTCATGGCGATGTCCAGGCGGCGCTTCATGCCGCCGGAGTAGGTCGAGGCCGGCTTCTTCGCCGCCTCCACCAGGTCGAAGCGCTCCAGGAGTTCGGCGGCGACCCGTCGCCCCTCGCTCTTGGGCAGGTGGTGCAGGTCCGCCATCAGGAGCATGTTCTCCTCACCGGTGATGAGGCCGTCGACGGCGGAGAACTGGCCGGTGACGCCGATCGCCGCGCGTACCGCCTGCGGGTCGGCGGCGAGGTCGTGGCCGCCGATGTGGATGCCGCCGGTGCCCGGGTCGGCGGAGATCAGGGTGGAGAGGATCTTCACGGCGGTGGTCTTGCCCGCGCCGTTCGGGCCGAGCAGGGAGAAGACCGTGCCTTCCGGGACGGCCAGGTCGACGCCGTCGAGCACGACCTTGTCGCCGTACGACTTGCGCAGCCCGTTCGCCGCGATGGCCAGGTTGGTCATGAGAGGTGCTCCTTCAGAGCTGCGGGGTGGGGGAGTTGACGGAGTTGACCGGGGGCCGTTCCGACACGGGGCCCGGTACAGGACCCGACGGGGGGCCCGATGCAGGGCCCGTCACAGGACCCGTCACAGGGCCTAGAGGCTGCGGGCCACGATGTCGCCGTACGAGGTGGTCGCGTGGATGGCGAGGGCCGCCCCGGCGCCTTCGCTGTTCTTGAGGGTGTTGCTGATCCGGCCGTAGCTGGTGCCCGCGTCCAGCGAGGCGGAGACTCCGCGGGCCGCGCCCACCGAGATGTCGCCGGCGTCGGTACGCAGCTCGACCGCGCCCCGCACGGCCTCGTCGATGCGGATGGTGCCCTTCTTGACGCTGATCTCCGCCGGCCCGCCCAGGCGGCCGACCGAGATGTCGCCGTCGAGGAGGGCGATCCGCGCGCTCGCGGTCTCGTCGAGCTTGACCGGGCCCTGCGCCGCCTCGAAGACGACGTCGCCGAGCCGTCCGACGCCCCGGAGTTCGCCCACGGCCGCCTTCGCCTCGACACGGGAGCCGGTGGGCAGCTGGACGGTCACCTCGACGGCACCGGAGGCGCCGAGCAGCTGGTTCTTCGCCTCGGCCTTGATCCGCAGGACGCCGTCGCCGTACTCGACCGCGGTCTGCTCGGCCGCCTTCACGTCGCGGCTCTTCGAGGCGTCCGCGGGCAGGACCTCGACCGTGGTGTCGGCCCGGTCGGCGGCGATGAAGCGGATGCGGCCCGCGGGGATGTCGATGGTGGCGGCGACCGGGGCGGGGGTGGCGAACTTCTGCATGATGTCTTCCTTCGGCTTGTCGTGCTCGTTTCTGATGACGTGAACGCTACGTTGCGTTCGCGGATCCAGCAATAGACTTGTTGCATTGCAGCGCGATTCCCGCAGGTCATAAAGCATATTTCGTTGCAACGGCTGGAAATCTAATGCAACAACATCCCTGAGCTTCGTTGCAATGGATGAGAAATGAACGCTATGCTGGGGTCAACGACGACCGCACGCGACGCCACATCAGGCAGTGCCACGTAGGGAGACCGCGGTGCCCGGAGGCAGGCTCACCCAGCAGGAACGCCAGCAGATCGCGCAGGGGCTGGCCGACGGCCTCGCCTACGCGGAGATCGCCAGACGGCTCGACCGCCCCACCTCGACGGTCACACGCGAGGTGATGCGCAACGGCGGCCCCACCGGCTACCGCGCCGACCTGGCCCACCGCGCCACCGAACGCCGCGCCCACCAGCGCAGGTCGGCCGCGCCGAGGGGGCGGCGGACGGCGGCCCCGCAGACCGGCGGGCGGGACCCCGAGGCCGTCCGCGAGTACGAGGAGACGTTCACGACGCTCCTCATGCAGGCCGGGCTGCCCAAGATGATGGCTCGGGTCCTGACCTGCCTGTACACCACCGACGCGGGCAGCCTCAGCGCGTCCGAACTCGTCCAGCACCTCGAGGTCAGCCCGGCGTCCGTCTCCAAGGCGGTCACCTTCCTGGAGGGCCAGGGCCTGATCCGGCGGGAGCGCGACGAACGCCGCCGGGAGCGCTATCTCGTCGACAACGACGTCTGGTACCAGTCGATGACCGCCGCCGCCCGGTCCCACGCCGACCTCGCCCGCACCGCGCGGCAGGGCGTCACCCTCCTCGGCCCCGAGAGCCCGGCCGCCGTCCGCCTCGAAAACATCGCCCGCTTCGTCGACTTCGTCGGCGAGAGCATGCTGCGCGCCGCGGAGCAGGCCCGCGAGGTCCTGTACACGAAGCCGACCGCTTGAGCGGCCCGGCCTGCTCGCCCACTCGACCGGCCCGCTCGCCCGCTCAATCGACCGGCTCGCCTACTTAAGTAGCGCCGCCGGTACGGAAGTTCGGGCCGACGTCGGCCCCCCGTGGACCAAAGACCGATGACCGTACCCCCGGCCCCTCACGATCCTTGACGGCGTGCGGCGGCGCCTGGGCCGTCGTCTGGACACTGGGTACGGGAGGCGCCATGCGGCACGAGGGCATCAGCAGGCAACGGTTTCTGGCGGGCGCGGGCGCGAGCGCCGTGGGAGCGGTGGCGGTGGGCGCCGGGCTGATCGGAGCGGGGCGGGCAGGGGCCGCACCGGCCACCGCCCCGGCCCCCGCCACCAACCCGGCCCCGGCCCCGGCCCCGGCCCCGGCCCCGGCGAAGGGACTCACCTACCGAGGTGTCGGCTACGAGGTCATCGACGGCGAGTCCCCCGCGACCGGCTGGAACGCCGCCCGGATGCGCCGCGACATGCGGGCGATCCGGCACGAGCTGCACGCGGACACCGTCTCCGTATTCGGCACCGGCGTCGAACGGCTCGCCGCGAGCGCGGACGACGCCGCCGGGCGCGGCCTGCGCGTCTGGCTGCAGCCCCGCCTCGCCGACGTACCGCACCACGAGATCCTCGACCACCTCGCGGAGACCGGACGGCACGCCGAGCGGATGCGCCGCCACGGCGCGGACGTCCACCTCAGCGTCGGCGCCGAGTTCGTGCTGTTCGTCCCCGGGATCGTGCCCGGCGCCAACACCTTGGAGCGCGTCGAGAACCTCCTCAAGGGCAACTTCGACCCCGAGAAGATGGTCCGGCGGCTGCACGCCTTCATCGAACGCGCCGCGAAGACCGGACGTTCCGTCTTCCACGGCCCCCTCACCTACGGCGCCGCGCAGGACGACGACGTCGACTGGTCCCTCTTCGACGTCGTCAGCGTCAACTACTACGCGTACCACCGAACTCGGGCCGCGTACGTCAAGGAGCTCACGCCCTACATGCGGTGGGGGAAGCCCGTGGCGATCACCGAGTGCGGCTCCTGCACGTACGTCGGGGCACCCCAGGACGGCGGCATGGGCTGGCACGACGCCGTCGACTACACCAAGAAGCCCCCGGAGATCATCGGCGGCCTCCGGCGCAGCGAGCGTACACAGGCCGCGTACCTGCTCGACGTCTTCGACGTCTTCGAGTCCATGAACCTGCACGCCGCGCTGGTCTACGACTTCGTCACCCCGGACGCCCCGCACCGCCCCGGCGATCCGCGCCACGACCTCGACATGGCGAGCTACAGCATCACCAAGACGCTCAAGGACCGGCCCGACGACCCGGACTCGGGCTGGCACTGGGAGCCGAAGGAGTCCTTCCACGCGCTGGCCCGCCACTTCCGACGGGCGTCGGCCCGCCGCTGAACCCGCCCGGCGCCCGCCCGACTTGGCGTCCCGATGCCTTCCGTCGTCCGCGCGGGTGTGCTTGCCTGGTGGCCATTTCGGCTGTCTGGGGCAGGAGTTGCCGCATGCGGAAGCGGACGCGGGAGCGGAATGTGTGGAGCGCCGGGTTACTGTCCGGGGTGCTGCTGCTCGGCGCGTGCGGGGACCCTGGCTCCGGGGACGCGGCGCCCGCCGACCTCCCGGACGCCCCCCGCAGCGCGGCGCCGCCCGACCCCGGCGCGTCACCCTCCTCCGCCCCGCCCTCCGCCACGACCCGGCGGCGCGTCGCCGGGAACGATCCGGCCGAGGCACCCAAGGTGCTCTACCTCGGCGACTCCCTCGCCATGGAGAACCAGACGGTCCTCGGCGCACACCTCCGCGACGCCCTCGGCGCCCGCTACCGCAGCGCCCCCTACTCCGGCACCACCCTCTGCGACTACCTCGAAGGCACCGGTGAGGACTCCCTCGTCCCGGACAAGGACAAGGCCGCCGCCCTCGTGAGGGCCCAGCGGCCGGACTACGTCGTGCTGCAGTTCTGGGGCAACGCGTGGGGCTACACGCCGTGCATGGACGGCATCACATACGACAAGCAGCGCGAGAAGTACTACGACCGGTACGCGGCCGACGCGCGGCGCCTCACCGCGCAGATCCACGGGGCGGGCGGGGCACGCGTCGTGTGGGTCCTGCAAGGGCCCGACCCCATCACGCCCGACCGGGTCCGGGGCGTCAACGACATCTACGAGGCGCAGGCCAAGGCCTCGGACGACATCGTCGCCGACGCGGGCCGTTCGGTCGCTCCCGCGTCCGGCCGCTATACGTGGGTCGACACGTTGCCCTGCACGGCGTACGAGAAGGCCCACTCGGCGGCGTACTGCCGCGCGGGCCGCGCGGCCCTGCACCGGGGCAGGGAGGACTACCTGCACTTCTGCCTGGCGCCCACCACGGCCAAGTCCCGCCCCTGCCCGGTGCGTTCGCCGGGTATCCGGAGGATGGCCTCGGCGATCGCCGGGAGGATCAGCGCGGATCACGCGACTCCGCTCGGCTGAGAGCCTGTCTTTGAACCCCGTCGTCCGCGCGAAGCGCGGGCGCAGCGGTGGATTGGGGCCTCCCCTGCTCGAGCGGAGCCGAGCGCTTGGGGAAGCGTGCGATCGGTGTGCGGAGTTCCAGGTCATGTGGCGGAGCCACCTGTCCTGGGGCTCCGTGCGCCGAGCGTGCGTGCCGGGCGCCGGGGCGCAGGCGGGGGTTCAAAGACAGGCTCTGAGATCCCGGGGCAGCCTGTGGGGAAGTGTGCGGGCCCACGCGGCCGGGACCGCTTCACCCGTTCGGCCCCGCCCCGCTCGCCGCCCCGTACGCGCCGCCGGACGCTGTGAACCAGCCTCCGGACAGGCTGGCAACCAGTCTCCAGAGAAGAGGGGTGGCCATGAGCAGCAGCGCGACCACGCCCGGCACGCCGGACCACGGCACACCCGGGCACGGGAAGCCGGACCACCACGGGACGAGGGCGCAGAGCCCGTGGGCGGCCGGCGGGACCATGTTCGCCGGTGTCCTGATGCTGGTGAACGGCATCCTCGGCATCTTCGAGGGCATCGCGGGCATCGCCAAGGACGACGTCTACGAGCGGATCGGGGACTACGTCTACAAGTTCAACCTCACCACGTGGGGCTGGATCCACCTGGTCCTCGGCATCCTCGTGGCCGTCGTCGGCTGGGGCATCCTCAAGGGTGCGAGCTGGGCGAAGGGGAGCGGCGTCGCCCTCGCGGCACTGGCGATCGTTGCGCAGTTCCTGTGGCTGCCGTACACGCCCGTCTGGGCCCTCATCTCGATCGCGCTCGGCGTCTTCGTCATCTGGGCGCTGTGCAACGACCGCTCCGACCTGGCCGGCCCCTAGGTCGTGCCCGCCGGCCCGTATGAGCGTAGGACCGCAGGGCCCGAGGGTCAGTACGCCGCCGGGCCGCCGTGCGACGCCACCGTGTCGGCGACGGCCCGGACGAACGCCTGAGAGCGCCCGTCGAGGCCCGCCGTGCGGTGGATCAGCGCCACTTCTGCGTCCGGGACGTCACGCAGAGGGACGAAGACGACGTCGGGCCGCACGTAGTACTTGCTCACGGACGCGACGACCGGCGAGATGCCCTGCCCCGTGACGACCAGCGTCATCAGCTCCTGGAAGGACGCGACGGCCGGGCCCCGCCGTATCTCGCGCCCCGAGGGCGTGCGCGGCGGCACGTGGAAGTCCCACCAGTACGCGGGCGCGCCGTTGACGACGCCGAAGAACGTCTCGCCCGCCAGCTCCTCCAGAGAGACGGAGGCCCGCCCGGCGAGCCGGTGGCCGAGCGGCACAGCGAGCATGCGGCGCTCGGTGATGACGACCGGGCCGACGGTCAGGTCCGGCTCCCGGACCGGCAGGCAGGTGAAGAGCAGGTCGATCTCGCCGTCGCGCAGTGGGCCCAGCGGATCCTGGTACCGGGTCTCCCGCATCCGCACCTCGACCCCGGGGCAGCGCTCCCTGAACGACGCCAGGACGGGGCCCGTCAGCGTGCCCGCGCCCGAGCCGAGGAAGCCGACGTTCAGCTCTCCCTCGACGCCGCGCGCCGCGTCCTTGGCGCGCGCGACGGCCGCCTCCATGCCCGCGTGGAGCGGCGCCAGATCCTCGTACAGCCGACGGCCGAGCGGGGACATCCGCACCACCCGGCTGGTGCGCTCGAAGAGTGGCGCGCCGATCCTGCGCTCCAGCCGCTTCACCGTCTGGCTGACCCGCGCCTGGGAGAGGACGAGACGCTCGGCGGTGCGGCCGAAATGCAGCTCCTCCGCCAGGGTCAGGAAGGTCTCCAGCTCCTGCCGTTCCACCACATACCCCCTGTGACCTGCATCGATAAGCGTGAGCGCGCCGATCGTTTCACGGATCGCCCTTGATGGCCGGTCGGGACCGGCGGATCTTGGAGGAGTCGGTCCGGCGGCCCGCCGGACCGGGCGTCCCCTCCCCGCCACCACCCCAACCCGCAGGAGCCTGTGATGATTTCGCGTGCCCGCACCTCCCTCGTCGCCACCGCGACCGCCACCGTCGCCGCCGCCACCGCGCTCGCCCTGACCACCGGGCTGACCGGCGCCGGTGCCCAGGCCGCCCCCGGCCGCCAGCGGGACGGAAAGGCGGCCGCCTCCGCCGCCGCCTGGACCGCTGCCTGGGCCGCCTCCCCGCAGCGCCCCAGCGCCGGCTTCAGGCCCAACTGGTCGGAGGCGGGCTTCACCGGCCATACCCTGCGCCAGGTCGTCCGCGTCTCCGAGGGCGGCGCGAGAGCGCGGATCCGGCTGTCGAACGCGTACGGCGCCTCGCCGCTGCGGATCGCGAGCGCGACGATCGCCCGTACGGCGAAGGGGGCGTCAGTGGAACGGAGCTCGGTCCGGCGGCTCACCTTCGGTGGGAAGTCGTCGTCCGTCACGATCCCCGCGTACGGGCCACTCTCCAGCGACGCGGTCGGGTTGGACCTCGATCCCTTCGAATCCGTGACCGTCACCCTCCACCTCGCGGGCACCACGGGGCCCGCCACCTTCCACGCCCAGTCCTTCGCGACCAGCTACCGCGCGGACGGGAACCACACCGCCGACGTGGATGGCCGGGCCTTCGACGAGTCGACCGAGTCCTGGTACTACCTCGCGGGCGTGGACGTCAGCGGCGGACAGCCCGCCCGGCACGACGGGCAGCGGCAGGGGCAGAGGCAACGGCAGGGGCAGGACCGGAAACCGCGGGGGCGCGAGGGCATCGCCCTCTTCGGCGACTCCATCACCGACGGCTTCGCCTCCTCCACCGACCGCAACCGCCGCTGGTCCGACGCCCTCGCCGAACGCCTCGCCAAGGCGGGCGACCGGCGTCCTGTCCTCAACGCGGGCATCGGCGGCAACCTCGTCCTCAACGACTCGGCCTGGTACGGCGAGCGCAGCGCCAACCGGTTCGCGCGGGACGCCCTCGACCTGCCCGGCGTCGGCACGGTCGTCGTCCTCGAAGGCGTCAACGACATCGGCTTCAGCGAGACCGACAGCCCCACGTACAAGCCGGCCCCGGTCGTCTCCGCCGCCGAACTCATCGACGGACACCGGAAGTTGATGGCGCAGGCCCGCGCCAAGGGCGTCCGCGTCGTCGGCGCCACGCTGCTCCCGCTCGGCGGCTCCGACCACTACGGCAAGCACGCGGCCGCCGTCAGCGACGCGTTCAACCGGTGGGTGCGGACGTCCGGCGAGTACGACGCGTACGTGGACTTCGACAAGGCACTCGCCGACCCGGAGGACCCGGAGCGGCTCGCGCCCGCGTACGACAGCGGCGACCACCTGCACCCGAACGACGCGGGCTACCGGGCGATGGCCCGCGCGGTCGAACTGGACGCCCTGTGAGCGGGGCGCCGCGGCGGCGGCACACCCGCTCACTCGCGCCCCGGATCACTCCGTCGTGTAGTACCGGTAGAAGACCATCACGAACACCCCTGCGCCCACCACCAGGCCCAGGACCACCGACCACAGCACGCTGGAGCCGGTCAGGCTGTGCAGGAACCCGATGGCGATCCCCGTGAACGCCATCCAGGACAGTGCGCGCAGTTCGCGGGGGAGCGCGGGCGCCATCCGGTGCAGGGTGAAGAAGACGACGGCGAAGATGACGCCGGTGACGACGCCGAGGACGACGTTGCCGGTGGTGATCGGGCCGCCGTCGCGGCGTATGCCGGAAGCCCAGATGCCGTAGACGACGCCCAGGAGCAGGGGAAGACCCGCCCAGAGGGCGCTCGTGCCGGAGCGGTGGGCGGAGTGGGTGGGGTGGGTGCCGGAGCCGGGCGCGGGTGCGGGGTAGACGGGTGCGGCGTGTGCCATGACGGGGTCCTTCCGTAGGGGACGCGGCGGCCTGAGGGGGCATACAGGGGCATGGGCGGGCGGCGGGTCGGCGCCCGTGGTCCCGGCGGACCCGTGGCCTCAGAGCCTGTGTCTCAGCGGTGGTCCTGGTTCCGGTGGTCCTGGTTCCGGTGGTCGCAGGGGTCCTGGTGGCAGTCCCGGTCGCGCCACTGCGGGCACGGGTCCTTGGACGACGCGCAGCCCGGCACGTGCCGGCCGCCGGTGTCGACGTACGCCGCGCTCACCCAGCCGCGGACGCCCTCCAGCCAGTACCAGTGCGGGTCGCCGTGGACCGTGGTACCGGAGACGGCGCACCGGACGCGGTCCTCGCTTCCGTACGGCAGCTTCGCGAGGATCTCGCCGTGGGTGCTCGGCTCGTCCCTGACCTTCAGGTCGGGGCCGGAGACGACGGTGCCCCAGATGACGTCGCCGTCGTGGTGCGCGGGGATGGCCGCGGTCCCAGCGGTGGCCGTGGCGGCGTTCCCCGCCGTCAGCAGCGCCACGGCGGTCGCCGCCCCCAGGCTCAGAGCGATTCGCATGATCGACCTCCTCGCCCCCTCATCCAGGAAACACCCGTTCGGCCGAGCCCTCCACCGGAGCCGTCCCCGGCCCGTTGATCCATATGCAGTCATCCCGCTCGCGCCCCGCCTGACCTGGGCCTTGCCTTGGAACCGTGCTGAAAAGCGTCCGCCTCGTCCCCCCTGGCTCCCGCGCCCGAGCCGCCCTGTCCGCCGTCCTCCTCGTCCTCGCCTGCCTCCTGACGCCGCTCGGCGCGCTCTCCGCCTGGGCGAAGTTCGAGATCGGCGACCGGGACAGCTACGTCGCCACGATGGCGCCGCTCGCCTCGGACCCGGCGGTGCGGTCGGCGGTCGCGGACGCGGTGACCGGCTCGGTGATGAAGGAGATCGACGTGGGCCCGCTGCAGGGCACGGTCGAGTCGTTCGTACGGGACGCGGTGCGGTCGTTCAGCGAGACGGCGGCGTTCAGGACGGCCTGGAACGCGGCGAACCGCGCGGCGCACGACGCGGTGCAGTCGGAGCTGAACAACGACACGAGCGGCGAGGTCACCATCGACCTCGCCCCCATCACCCAGCAGATCAAGCAGCAACTCCAGGACGACGGCGTGCCGTTCGCATCGAAGATCCCGGTGAACCACACCGAGGTGACGGTCCTTCAGTCCAAGGATCTGGGGTGGCTGTGGCGGAGCTTCCACGCGTTGCAGGTGGCCGGCGTCTGGCCCGCGGTGGCGGCGGCCGTCCTGGCCGTCACCGGCGTCCTGCTCGCCGCCCGGCGCCGCAGGGCCGTCGTGGCCACGGCACTCGGCATGGCCCTCGGCGCCGCGGCCCTCCTGATCGCCGTCGCGACCGGCCGCGCCCTCACCCTCGACGACCTCCCGTCCGACATCTCACGCGACGCGGCGGGCGCGGTCTACGACGCGCTGACGGAAACGCTGCGGTGGACGTCCTGGATCATCATCGCGGCGACCCTCGCGATCGCCGTCGGCGTGCGGCTCTCCTTCTTCCGCTCCTTCCGCTTCTTCCGCTCCTTCCGCTTCTTCCGCTTCTTCCGCTTCTTCCATTCGGAACGCTAGGGCGTCGGGAGCCGTCACGTGCCCAGCGCTCGGGCGATGTTGTCGAAGTCCTTCAGGAGTGCTCGCAGGCGGTCGTCGGGGATGGCCTCGATCATGCGGGCCTCGATGGCGTAGACGGCTGCCTGGGCCGCCCTGAGGCGGCGCCGGCCCTCGGGCGTGAGGGTGGTGGGGCGGGCGCGGCCGGTCTCCACGGTGTCGGGGCGGTCGATGAGGCCGTCGCGTTGCAGGCCGCGCAGGACCACGTTCATCGACTGGCGGGTGACGAAGGTGGCGCGGGCGAGGTCGGCGTTGGACAGGCCGGGGCGCACGGCGAGCACTTCGAGGCAGGAGTACTGCGGCACGGTCAGACCGTGCTCGCGCAGCGCCGCGTCCATGGCGCCGCGCAGGGCGGCGTGGGCCTTCTTGAGGCGGTACCCGACGTGGTCGAGCACATCCTTGGCGGGGTGGGGCGGTTCGTGGGGTGCTTCGTGCGGGGGCTCGTGGGGTGGCTGGTGCGGGGGCTCGTGAGGTGGCTGGTATGGGGGTTCCACTGGCGGGCTTGCCCTTCGTGTTCGTGCTCGTGCTCGTGCTCGTGCTCGTGCTCGTGCTCGTGCTCGTGCTCGTGCTCGTGCTCGTGTCCGTGCTCGTCCGTACATGTTCGTGCAGGTCGCACATGTTCAGCGCTCGACCCGGAGGCGTCGCACGCCATGCATGTTCGTGCTTTGACATCCCGGTGGACGTGTTCTAGCGTCCACCACAGCCAGTATGTCAGAGTCCTGACATTGTGCCTGGCATCACCGGAACGAGGAGAACTCCCATGTCCGTCAGCATCAGCGGCCCCGACTTCCTGGCCCTTCAGGTCCGTGACGTGGAAGCCGCGGCCACGTTCTGCGAGAAGCACCTCGGTCTTGTCCGCATCCCCGCGAGCCCGCCCGGCGCGGTCGTGTTCGACACCAAGCCCTGCCCCATCGCGGTCCGCGAGCCGCTGCCCGGCACCGACCTCGACGCCGGCCGGCCCGGCCTGGGCGTGGCCATGTGGTTCGCCACCTCCGACGCCCACGCCCTGCACCGGCAGCTCACCGAGGGCGGCGTCGAGGTCCTCACCCCCGTGGCCGACAGCCCGTTCGGCCCGATGTTCTCCTTCGTCGGCCCCGAGGGCTACGTCCTGACGGCGCACGGAGCCTGACCCGCGCGGTCGCACGGAGTCCTGAGCCCGCGGCCCGCGCAACCGCCCTCGGCCCCGCCCCGTCTTTGAGGGATGATTCGGCACAGCAGAACGCCGACGCAACACCCCGCGACGAGAGGCCGCCCCTTGGACAGCACGACGGTCACCCGCGACGCCGAGGACGAGGGTGAGGGTGAGGTCGGTGGCAGGGGAGGGCGGCGGCGCGTGGGGCGGGCCGCCGCGTGGGGGGCCGGGCTGCTGCTGGCCGCGGTCAGCGCCGTCCTCGGCTTCCGGATCGCCGACTCCGACGGGTTCACGCCCGTGCCGCAGGTGCTGGCCTTCCTGCCCTGGCTGCTCGTGCCCGCCGTCGCGGGGCTGCTCATGGCCGTGCTCGGGCGGTGGCGGACCGGCATGCTGTGGGGCGTCGTCGTACTCGGGCTGCTCGCCTGGTACATGGAGCCCTACGGGAACACGGACGCGCCGCGCGGGGACGCCGTGGCCGAGCTGCGCGTACTGACGTCGAACGCCGATCACGGCCGCGCCGCCGCAGGGTTGATCAGGGCCGTCCGTGAGGAACGGCCCGATCTGGTGTTCGCCGAGGAGTGCGACTACGCCTGCGCCGCCCTGCTCCGCAAGGAACTGCCGCACGCCGACTACCCCTACCGCGCGTCGGTCGACGCGTACGGCCCCGAGGGCTCGGTCATCCTCGCCAAGACCCCGCTGAAGAGCGCGGACGGCATCGGGGGCACCCTCGGCATGCCCAGCGCCGTCGCCGACGTGCAGGGCCACCCGGTGCGCATCCAGCTCGCCCACCCCATGCCGCCGCTGCCCCGCGGGGTCGGCCTGTGGCGCTCCGAGCTGCGGTCCATCCAGGAGTACGCCGCCGCCGGGGACGGGAAGTCCACCATCATCGCCGGGGACTTCAACGCCACCCAGGACCACGCCGCCTTCCGTTCGATCCTGGACGAGGGGATGCGCGACGCCGCCCGGCTCACCGGGTCCTCGCGCTCCCCGAGCTGGCCCACCGCCGTGCCCGCGCCGCTCGGCGCGCAGATCGACCACGTCCTCGCCACGCCGGACTTCGCCGCACGGGACGCCCGCTTCCTGGACATCGGCAAGACCGACCACCGGGCCCTCGCCATCACACTGATCCTGCACAAACCCGCAACGGAGCGTTGATCCCCGAGCCGGAGCAAGGCACGTAAAGCGCCGATAATGGGCGCATGCCCCGAGAGCCCCGTCCGGCCCGCTCCGCCCCACTGAGCCCGCTCACCCCACCCGACTGGCTGGTCAGGTCCCTCAAGCCGCAGTCCGCGCCCATCCCCTGGGCCGCCGTGGCCCGCGCCTCCGTCGCGATGGCGCTCCCCCTCGCCCTCGGCATCCTCGCGGACCGGCCCTCCTACGGAGCGCTCGCCTCCATGGGCGCCCTCTCCGGAGTCATCGGCGACACCGCGGACGCGTACCGGATGCGGATCTTCAACATCGCCGTGCCGCAGCTCTTCGGCGCCCTCGGCGTCACCCTCGGCACCCTCGTCTTCGGACACGGCTGGGTCGCGGTCGCCGCCGTCACCTTCGTCGCGCTGATCTCCGGGATGATGTCGACGATCGGCGCCGTCGCCTCCGTCGCTGGCCTGCTCCTGCTGCTCAACTCCGTGGTCGGCGCCGGGCTTCCGATGCCGGGGCAGTGGTGGCTCGCCCCGCTCCTGATGACCGGCGGCGGCCTCCTCGTCCTCGCGCTCGGCCTGCTCGCGTGGCCGCTGCGCTCCGGCGTCCCCGAACGCGCCGCCGTCGCCGCCACCTACCGTTCCGTCGCCGCGCTGCTCGACGCCGCGGGCACGGACGCGTACGGCGAGGCGCGGACCGCCGTGACGGCCTCGCTGAACCAGAGCTACGACCTCGTCCTCGCCCGACGCACCCGCGACCACGGCCGCAACCCCGACCTGGTCAGGCTCGTCGCCCAGCTGAACGCCGTCACACCCATCGTCGAAGCGGCCCCCGCCGCCGACCAGGCCGCCCGGCACGCCTGCGTACGGCTGCCGCCCGAAGTCCCCGACGCGGTCCGCGCGCTGGCGGACGCGGTGGAGCGGGGCGGGGACACGGTGGAGCGGGGCGGGGACACGGTGGAGCGGGGCGAGAACGCACACGCACACGCGCCCGCCCACGGGAGCGGCCCCGGCGCGCGGGCCGCCGCCCGCATCCCCGAACCCCAGGACCACGCCGCCCGCGCCCTGGACCACGCCGTACTGCACGCCGCGGAGACCCTCGCCGACCCCGACCCGCTCGGTGTCATCGAGACCGAGGACCGCCTCGGCCGCCCCGCCGCACTGCGCGTCCGCGCCCGCCGCGCCGCCCGCAACGTCATACTGTCCGGCGCCTCCTGGCGCTACGGCCTGCGCCTCGCGCTCTGCATCGGCATCGCCCAGGCCCTCGTCTCGCTCATCGACGTACCGAGGTCGTACTGGGTGGCGCTCACCATCACGTTCGTCCTCAAGCCGGACTTCGGCTCGGTCTTCTCGCGCGCGATCCTGCGCGCGCTCGGCACCGCGGCGGGCCTCGTCGTCGCCACCGCCGTCCTCAGCGAGGTGCCGCACGGCTGGTGGGACGTCCCGGTGATGATGCTGCTCGCGCCGCTCATCCCGGCGCTCACCACGCGCGGCTACGGCTACCAGACGGCGGCGATCACCCCCGTCATCCTGCTGCTCTCCGACATCCTCAACCACCAGGGCCTCGGCCTCGTCGTGCCGCGCCTCCTCGACAGCCTGATCGGCTGCGGCATCGCGCTCGTCGCCGGGTACCTGCTCTGGCCGGAGAGCTGGGGCACGCGGATCGGCGACCGGCTCGCCGACGCGGTCGCGGACACCGCGCGGTACGTGGAGTGCGCGTTCGGCGCCACGGGGGATCCCGCCGCCCGCGCCCGCATGCGCCGCGGCCTCTACCGCGACCTGTCCGTCATCCGCTCCGAGTTCCAGCGCGCCCTGACCGAACCACCGCCGACCGGCACACGCGCGGCGGCCTGGTGGCCCCTGGTCGTGGCCGTGGAACGCATCCTGGACGCCACGACGGCGGCAAGGGTCCGCATCCGCCACGGCGCCCCCGGGCCGACCCCGTCCGAAGTGGCCGAGGTAGCCCAGGAACTGAACGCCCTGGCAGGCCGCCTACGCACGTCGGTCCTCCTGCAGAAGGGCCACGTGAATTTCACCCACGACGACAAACACAGCGTCCTGGAACCGCTACGCCAGGAGGTAAGCGCAGCAAGAACGATCGCGTCCCCGAAGGCGCCGTAGAAGGGGCGCGGGGAACTCCGCAAGAAAAGGGGCGCGGGGAACTGCGCAAAAGGGAGCACGGGGAACTCCGCAAAGGGGCGCGGGGAACTGCGCGACCAGCCACAACCGGCCCGCAGTTCCCCGACAACCACTGAATCCCTTACGGCACCGCGCCTAGCGGCCCGCGGCGTTGACCTTGTGCAGCGCCTTGGCGAGCCCGTTCGCCCAGAGCTGCTCCACCTGCCCCCGCTCCGCGGCATCCGGCTGCGAGTTCGTGCAGGAAGGACCGGGCCCGCCCCCGGACATCAACTGGCTGCAAGGCCCGTCGTACGTGTCCGGCAGCCCCAGCACGTGCCCGGTCTCATGCGCCGTGACACGGGTCGAGTCGTACTCCTGGTTCTGCGCGTAGTCCAGGAAGATGTAGCCGCTGCCGTGCCCGTCCGTGCTCGCGTACGAGCCGCGCGGGTCGTTGCCCTCGCGGTACTCGAAGCTCGCGCCGGAACTGCCCTCCTGCAGCTTCACGTTGGAGACGGCGCTGTTCCATATGGACGTGGAGCCGGCTATCTGCTGGGCGAAGGTGGGCGCGCCGGACGCGTCGTAGACGACGGTCACGGACTTCGCGCCGGGGTTGGCCGCCCGCTTCTCGGCGACCGCCTTCACGACGGCCTCGAAGAACGCCTTGTTGGCCTTGGCCTCCGCGGCCGAGCCCTGGTACCGGCCGGCGTACGAGGAGGTGACGGCCGCGGACGAGGCGGCATCGTGCGTGGCGGTCGAGGCCGACGCCGAGGTCGCGCCGAGGCCGGTGACGGCGAGGCCGAGGACGGCCGCGACAGAGAGGTAACGCTTGTTCATGTGTGGGGGGCTCCCTACTCGTTCCACGACCGCGTGGGGCAGTCGATGAAAGGTGAACGGTTCGGTAGCTGCGAGTGTCGGGGAGCGTGGGGCGCGTGGGAATGATGGCAACTCGCGATAGCTCCGGGCTATCACCCGGACCCGGCCCGCCCAGAACGGCCGGTTCTCATGGGGTTTGAGCGTCTGGTGCGGCGGCCGTACCGGCTCTACGCTCACGGCCATGGAGCTCGACGTCAGGCACCTCCGCGCGCTGTGCGCCATCGCCGACACCGGCAGCCTGCACAAGGCGGCGCGCCAGCTCGGCATGAGCCAGCCGTCCTTGACGACCCAGCTGCGACGCATCGAGCACGCGCTCGGCGGCCAGCTCTTCTCCCGCGAGCGCACCGGCTGCCGCCCCACCCAGCTGGGCCGGGTCGTCCTCAGCCGCGCCCGCCCCCTCGTCACGGAGATGCGCGCCCTGGTCGCCGAGACGAGGGCCGCCGCCGCCCGCACCGCGGACGGGCCGCAACTGCGCATCGGCTCCACCGCGAGCCGCGCCATACCGGGCTGGCTGCGCAGGCTGCGCGCACGGCTGCCCGGGACGGAGATGTCGCTCCAGATGGACGTCTCCGCGAACGCGCTGCTCCGCATGGTGGCGACCGGCCAGCTGGACATCGCCTTCGTGCACGAGGTGGAGGGCTGCCCGCTGCGCATGCCCGAAGCGCTGCGAAGACGCGTCCTGCTCGACCGGGAGCCGCAGTTCGTCTCCCTCGCCGCCGACCACCCGGCGGCGGACCGCCCTGTCGTCCGCCTCTCCGACCTCGCGGACGACCGCTGGATGGTGGACCCCACGGTCGACGGCGAGTGGGACGGCCTGCGCCGAGTCCTGACCGCGGCCGGTCTCAACCCCCGTGTCCTGCACGGCGATTACCTCACCGCGGCCTCCCTCGTCGCCACCGGCGAGGTCGTCGCGCTCTGCCAGCCCACGTCGCGTGGCAGGCCCGACATGGCCGTACGCCCCTTGTACGGCGACCCCCTCGGCGTACGCCTCATGCTGGTGGCCCGCGAGGAGGACGAGCTCGACGCGGTGTACGGCGAGCTGGAGGCCGCCTATTGGGAGGCCGCGCGCCAGGCGACCGCCTACACGGAGTGGCTGCTGCGGACCGGCGACGCGCGGGGGAGCACCGGCGGGACGTTGGTCCCGGCCAGCCGGTGACGTTCGGCGCGCCCCTCGCTCACCCCCTCCCACCTGCCCTTTTGCCCGTTTTACGGCGCTGGGTCACACCCTGCGGCCACTTGTTACATTTCCTACGGATGACGCACACATGGCGCCCGTAACTTCATGTCTGTCGCCACCGCAAAGGGGCACGAAAACGGACAGCTCGTTCAGCAGCCACGAGGGAAGTCACACCATGCGCGCCACCCGCCGTACGTTCCGTACCGCCGCCATCGCCACCGGAGCCATCGCCGCGCTCGCCGTCCCGGCCACGGCCGCGTTCGCCGCGGACGCGCCGTCGACGCCACAGGACCGGCAGACCGCGCAGACCGCGCAGGACGACCGGACCGACAAGGACCAGAGCCGCGACCAGAGCCGGGACCAGAGCCGGGACCAGGACAAGACCGCCCCCGACGACGGGACGAAGCCGGACGAGACCGGCAAGGACAAGGGCACGGACCCGGACAAGGGCACCGACAAGGGCACCGACAAGGGCACGGACAAGGACAAGGACCCGGTCGTCGGCGGCTGGGAATCCAAGGGGACGAAGGACCTCGGCAAGGGCTGGACCGCCAAGGTCGACGTCAACGCCTCCGCCCGTACCGCCAAGGCGACGATCAGCAAGAACGGCGCCGCCAAGGGCTCCCTCACCGCGTACGACAAGTCGGCGACGACCAAGATCGACGGCAACACCTTCACCCTCACGCCCGGCGGCGCCGTCACCATGCAGGCCGGGCCGACCCCGCCGAAGCCGGAGCCCAAGCCGAAGCCGAAGCCGAAGCCGGACAACAAGCGAGTCTTCGTCCGTGAGTACAAGAACCTCGGCGGCAGCGGATTCGACGCCAAGGTCTACAAGGTCAGGAGCGGCTACGAGGCCGACATGATCGCCAAGGCCCCCGACAGCGGCAGCGAGACCGTCTGGGACACCCTGAAGCAGACCGGCGACAAGCCGGCGTACGGCCAGCACAACGGCGCGCACTTCGTCCTCAACCCCGACGGCACGATGAAGGGCTGGATGGAGGGCAAGACCGACAACAACAACAGCACGCACCACCACAAGAACAACGGCACCAAGCCGCAGCCCCGGTACGACTCGAACCACCAGGTCGTCCCGAAGGGCGGCGTGAAGGCCGGCGCCGACGGCGTCACGCCGACCGCCACCGACGCGCCCCTGATCGCCGCGGGCGGCGGCATGGCGGCCCTCGGCGCGGCAGGCCTCGGCTTCGCGATGTACCGCCGCAAGCAGAACGACTGACAGCCGTACGTGTAGGGGGCGCCCCGCAGCACCATGCGGGGCGCCCCCTACGGCTGCGTACGGTCAGACCCCGATGTCGCGGCCGTCCTCGCGCCACACCGCGACGACCGACGGACGGACGATCTTCCCGGGACCGTCGGGCCAGGCGCTCGCCGGCTTCTCCACCGACGCCCCGTCGACCTCGCCGGGGTGCTGCACGGAGACGAGCACCCGCCGGCCCTGGACGAGCGGTCCGCAGGTCTCCGCACCCGTCGGCATGGTCAGGAACTGCTTGAGCTCACCGCGCCGCTCCCCGCGCGTGGCGACGCCGAACAGGCCGTCGTGCGAACCGAGTTGGTTGCCGTCGGTGGAGATCCACAGATTCCCGTGCGGGTCGAAGGCGACGTTGTCTGGGCAGGAGATCGGCGAGACCCGGTCCTTGGGGAAGCCCGCGAAGTACGTCGCGGGGTCGTCCGGGTCGCCCGCGACGAGGAAGAGCGACCAGCCGAAGGTGGTGGCGTCCGCGCGGCCCCGGCGCTCGGTCAGCTCCAGGATCTGCCCGTGCTTGTTGAGGTTGCGCGGGTTGGCCTCGTCGACACCGGCCTTGCCCGCCTTGCCCCGGTCGGAGTTGTTCGTCAGGGCGACGTAGACCTTGCCGGTGTGCGGCGACGGCTCGATGTCCTCGGGCCGGTCCATCTTCGTGGCGCCGACCTTGTCACCGGCAAGACGCGTGAAGACGTACACCTCCTCGGCGCTCATGCCCTCGACGTGGCTGACGGCCTTGCCGCCGGGCCCGGCGGTGGCGAGCGGAATCCACGTGCCGCTCCCGTCGAACTCGCCGTCGGCGGGGAGCGTGCCCTTGCCGTCGATCTCTCCGGCCGGGGAGTCACCGGTCAGCCTGGCGACGTAGAGGGTGCCCTCGTCGAGCAGGCTCAGGTTGTGCTCGTGGGCGGCGCGCGACGTGCCCTTGGCGACGCGCTTGCTGCTCACGAACTTGTAGAAGTAGTCGAACTTCTCGTCGTCACCCATGTAGACGACCGGGCGGCCGTCGTGCGTGAGGCGCGGCTGCGCGGCCTCGTGCTTGAAGCGGCCGAGCGCGGTGCGCTTGCGCGGGATCGAGTCCGGGTCGTACGGGTCGAGTTCGACGACCCAGCCGAAGCGGTTGGCCTCGTTGGGCTCCTGCGCCAGGTCGAAACGGCGGTCGAACCGCTCCCACTTCCGCTCGGAGGCGGCGCCGGTGACGCCGTACCGCTTGAGGCGCGCGGCGGTCGTCGGGTCGGTGACCTTCGCGGCGTTGGCGAAGTACTGGTTGAAGTTCTCCTCGCCGTGCAGGGTCGTGCCCCAGGGGGTGGTGCCGCCCGAGCAGTTGTTGAGGGTGCCGAGGACGGTGGTGCCGCGGGGGTCGGCCTCGGTGCGCAGGAGCTCGCTGCCTGCGGCGGGCCCGGAGAGGCGGAACCGGCTGGTGGCGGTGAGCCGCCGGTTGAGGTGGTGGCGGGGGACCGCGCGCAGCTTCCCGCTCCGCCTCTCCCCCTCGACCACGACGACCGACAGGCCGTGGGCGGCCCACGCGATCTCGACCTGCTCGCGGGTCGGGTTCTCGGGGTCGTACCCCTCGAACATCAGGATCTCGTCGGTGTACTCGTGGTTGGCGACGAGAAGCTGACGCCCGTGGTCGTGCTGGTGCTGGTGTCCCAGTGGGAGCAGGCTCAGGAAGTCGTTGTTGTACCCGAACTGTCCGGCCTGGGCCTTGGCCGTCTGCTTCTGCGCGTCGAAGGCGGGCGCGCCGCGCAGGATGGGCTCACCCCAGCGGATGACGAGGTTCTGCTCGTACCCGGCGGGGATCGTGACGGTGTCGGCGGTGTTGGGGGCGACAGGCGTGAACCTGAGCCCGCGCGCCCCCTTGCTGCCGTGTCCACCGGTACGTTCCGTGGGTACGGCGGCGACGGCCTCCGGGGCGCCCGGACCGGCTATGACGGCACCGCCCGCGGCGGCGGCGACCGTCACGACGGCGGCGGCACGCATCATCGAACGGCGGCTGAGCGCACCGGCGATGACGTCGCCGACGTACGCGTTCTCGCTGGTGTTGGGCACCTCGCCGAAGCACGCGTCACCGCAACGGAACCGGCAGGTCAGGGCGGAACGGCCACCGCTCCCCTGATGCGAGCTGATGATCGGCAGCAGTGTGCGCACGGGTCCTCCGTCGTTGTGGCATGCCTCGGTACGTGGCTCTGTACGTGGCTTGATTCCGCCGTGAGGCTAGGCGCGGGTTCCGGCAGGGCGGCGGCCTACGGGTGAACGGAGGGTGAATCCGTGACGCCTGGGGCGGAGTTGCCGCGGGGCCGGAGCCGGGCAGGCGACGGAACTGGAAGGCGGGCCGGGCGCGTGTTCCGGGGCGAAGCCCTGGCGGCGGTCCGGGCGGGTGGTTCGCGCGGGTGACGGAGGGCGCGACCCTGCCCAAGATCACGTACGGCGGCGGCTAACCTTACGTGTCCGCCCTGGCCAGGGATTATCGGAATCAACTCACGCGAAGGGTTGCGCACATGGGCATTCTGAACCGCCTGCGGAACGCGTTCGGACGATCACGCAAGGAGAGCGTTCCGGAGGCTCGGGAGCCTGAGCGTGCGACTGCGCCGGAGCGGGAGGGGTCGACGCTCCCGGACTCGACCTCCCCGAACTCGACGTCCCCGGACTCTGTGCCCTCGGGTTCGACGCCGCCGGGATCGACGTCTCCGGAATCGACGTCTCCGGAATCGGTGACGCTCCCCTCCCCCTCGTCCGAGCCGACCCCGGACCCCCCGCGCAAGGCCTCCGTCCCCTCCCCGAGCCAGGAGCCGACACCTTCGGCCCTGGACGACCTGGTGGCAGCGGCCTTCGACAACGTCACGGTCCCGTCCCCGTCCCCGGAACGGAACCCGTCCCCGGAACGGGAAGCGGAGGCGGAAACCGAGCCCATGCCCGAGCCGAAGCCCGAGGTAACGGCCGAGGCCGACGCCCCCACCACTCCCGAGCCGAAGGCTGACGCCGCTCCCGCTCCCGCTCCCGCTGTGGGCAAACGTCCCGCCGGGCGGGACGGGTGGGCACAGCCCCCGGTGCCGGGCAACGATGAAGACGGCACCCGTGAGCCCGAGCCGAAGGCTGAGCAGACCCCTGAGGCCGACCCCGAGCCGCAGGCTGAGGTCCCCGCCGAGGCCGGCCCCGAGCCGAAGGCTGACGTAAGCGAGACCGAGGCCCCCACCAGCCCCGAGCCGAAGGCTGAGGCACCCGCCAAGGCCGACGCCCGCACCGCGCCCGAGCCGCAGGCTGAGGTGACCCCCGAGGCCGGCCCCGAGCCGAAGGCTGACGTAAGCGAGACCAAGGCCCCCACCAGCCCCGAGCCGAAGGCCCCCGCGGCAAAGCCCGCCACCCCCGCCACCCGCATCCGCACAACCGCCCCCACCCTCGCCCCCGCCTACAAGGCCGCCGCCGCCACCCTCAAGAAGCGCGGCCTCACAGGAACCCGAGCCCAGGTCTACCTGGTCCTAGACCGCTCAGGATCCATGCGCCCGTACTACAAGGACGGCTCCGCCCAGAGCCTCGGCGAGCAGGTCCTCGCCCTCGCCGCGCACACGGACCCCGACGCCACCGTCCACGTCGTCTTCTTCTCGACCGACATCGACGCCACCGGCCCCCTCACCCTCTCCGAGTACGAGGGCCGCATCGACGAGCTGCACGCGGCAGCAGGACGCCTCGGCCGTACCAGCTACCACCGCGCGATCGAAGAGGTCGTGGCGCAGCACGAGAAGTCGGACCACGCGGGCGAACCCGCCCTGGTGATCTTCCAGACGGACGGCGCCCCGGACGCGAAGGGACCGGCGACCCAGGCCCTGAAGGAGGCCGCCGCGCACCCCCTCTTCTTCCAGTTCGTCGCGTTCGGCGAGCACGAGAACAAGGCCTTCGACTACCTCCGCAAGCTGAAGGCGGACAACGCGGCCTTCTTCCACGCGGGCCCGGCCCCGCGCGAGCTCACGGACAAGGAGCTGTACGAGGGCATCCTGTCGGCCTACCCCGAGTGGCTGTCCCGCCGCACACCCTGACCGTCACCGTCGGCCAGGGCGTCAACTCCCCTCCCCCCAAGGTGTTGCCACACACCGGCACACCAGGGGGGCCGCCGGGAGAACACCCTCAGGACCACCCAACGCGTCACCCTCACCCTGAAACCGCGCGGCCGGAGCGTCGGGGACGTAGCCATCGGCGACTGGGAGGAGTGACCGGGGGCCAGGGCGGGGCCGGGGCAGGTCCACGCCGGGGGCCGTAACCGATGTGAGTCGATCTTCTTCCGGCCGTTAGGATTTCGACCATGGCGGCCACTGGATCCGAGAAGCAGGGAGCGGGCGAGAACGCGAAGGCGTTCTACGTCTCGACCCCCATCTACTACGTTAACGACGCTCCTCACCTGGGCCACGCCTACACGACCGTTGCAGGGGACGTGCTCACGCGCTGGCACCGTCAGCGCGGCGAGAAGGTGTGGTACCTCACCGGCACGGACGAGCACGGTCAGAAGATCATGCGCACGGCCGAGGCGAACGACGTCACGCCCCAGGAGTGGTGCGACAAGCTCGTCACCGAGGCCTGGAAGCCCCTCTGGGAGCACCTGAACATCGCGAACGACGATTTCATCCGTACGACGGAGAAGCGTCACACCGACCGCGTGCAGGAGTTCGTCCAGGATCTCTACGACAAGGGCGAGATCTACAAGGGCGGCTACGAGGGCCCGTACTGCGTGGGCTGCGAGGAGTACAAGCTCCCCGGCGACCTGATCGAGGGCGAGGGCGAGTTCTCCGGACAGAAGCTCTGCCCCATCCACAAGAAGCCGGTGGAACTCCTCAAGGAGGAGAACTACTTCTTCAAGCTCAGCGAGTACGGCGACAGGCTGCTGGCCCTGTACGAGGAGAACCCGGGCTTCATCCAGCCGGAGTCGGCGCGCAACGAGGTGGTGAACTTCGTACGCCAGGGCCTCCAGGACCTGTCCATCTCCCGGTCGACGTTCGACTGGGGTGTGAAGGTCCCCTGGGACGACAAGCACGTCATCTACGTCTGGGTCGACGCGCTCCTGAACTACGCGACGGCGGTCGGCTACGGCGCGAACGAGGAGAAGTTCACCTCGACCTTCCCCGCGAACGTGCACCTTGTCGGCAAGGACATCCTCCGCTTCCACGCGGTGATCTGGCCCGCGATGCTGCTCGCGCAGGGCCTGCCGGTGCCCGGCAGGATCGCGGCCAACGGCTGGCTGATGGTCGGCGGCGAGAAGATGTCGAAGTCGAACCTGACGGGCATCAAGCCGCAGGACCTGACCTCGCACTTCGGTGTGGACGCGTACCGCTGGTACTTCCTGCGGGCGATCGCGTTCGGCAGTGACGGCTCGTTCTCGTGGGAGGACTTCACGGCCCGCTACACGAGCGAGCTGGCGAACGACTACGGCAACCTCGCGTCCCGTGTCGCGGCGATGGTCGGCAAGTACTTCGGCGGCGAGCTGCCCGAGGCGACGGCGTCCGGCGACGCCGAGCAGGCGGTCAAGGACGGCCTCGCCAAGGCCGTCGCGACCGCCGACCGCGCGATCGGCGAGGAGCTGGACTTCCAGGGCGGCATCCTGGCGATCTTCGACTTCGTGAAGCAGGTCAACGGCTACATCACGGAGCAGGAGCCGTGGAAGGTCGCGAAGGACGACAGCCCGGAGGGCAAGGCCCGCCTGGCGACGATCCTCTACACGGCGGCCGAGTCGCTGCGTGCCGTCGCGGTCCTCCTCAACCCGATCATGCCGGACACCTCCCAGAAGCTCTGGGACTCCCTCGGCGCGGAACCCCTCCTGGGCGCCCTCGCCGACCAGGAGCTCGGCGCGGCCGGCACGTGGGGCACGCTCCCCGCGGGCGCGACGGTGACGAAGGGCGCGGTGCTGTTCCCGCGCCTGGAGGAGAAGCCTGCCGCGTAACGGTCCGTGACGTCTCGCGGAAAAGTCCCGCCACGGCCCCGCTGAACCGGGGGTAGTGGCGGGACTTTCCCTTGTCCGGAGTCAGGCGCCGTCGTCCTCGAACAGCTCGGCGGCTTCGGTCACCTCGTAGGACCGGTCGAGCCACACCGCGAGACGATTCAGGTCGCCACAGGCCCGCACCCGCTCCCGGTCGGCCTCGGAAAGCTCGATGCCACGCCAGTCAAGCGTGCGCAGGATGACCCGCCCCCGCTCCTCGGCCCGCGCCTCGTCGCGGCCTTCATCACGACCTTCTTCCCGCACCTTCTCGGCGACCTCGTGCCGGAAGAAGTAGTTGGTCGTCGTCATCAGGTCCCTCCAGATTTTCCGTGCCTGGGGGTCGACCAGGCCTGACTCGGTGAGCTGGGCGAACACCGCCGCGCTGTCGGGGTCCATGGTTTCCAGACCGGCGGCCAGTGCTACCAGTATGGCGGCGCTGTCCGGCCCCTTTCCATGCGTAATCGCCGAAAACACCGCGAGCGGGACGTCTCTCACGACCTCCTTCTCATCCGCGATCACTGGCACGCTGTCCGGACCCAGGACGAGGGGGCGCAGAGTCAGTGTGGGCCAACCCGGCAGTCCGAACTGGATGGGCTTGGCGGCCCAGCGGGCCGTCGACGAACACTGCGTCAGGACGATCAGCACCGGTTCACAGCGGTACTTCTCGTAGAGGTACGAGAGGTAGTACGCCCAGCTGCCGCGCTTCGCCTCGTCCTTCTTGCCCTGCGACTCGATGACAAACAGATAGTTGCCGTCGTCGGTGTCCACCCGTAGCAGAGTGTCGCACCGTCGCTCGATGGGTTCGATCTCGGTGAGGTCTGCGTTGAGAATCGCGATGTCCCGGGGCTCCGGGAACGGGATGTGGAGCAGGCGCTGAAAGGAACGGATCAGCAGAGCCGTGTCCTTCTGGAAGATCCGGTGCAGTGCCTCGTGTGACGAGCTGACCATCGGTTCTCCTTTCTGTTCGGCATGATCAACGAGCTATGCCGCATTTAGTTCGCACCAGACGTGCTTGCCGGGTTCCGGGGCCCCCGGGTACCAGCCCCAGCCGTCGGCACAGGCCCGCACGAGGTCGAGCCCGCGCCCCCGCTCGGCCCCCGCGTCGGCGATGCGTGGAGGCGGCGCGGGTGGCGTCGGATCCGCGTCCCACGCCCCGATCCGCAGCACCCCGTCGCCACACCGGACGCGGAGGGCGGCGGGCCCCTTGGTGAGTGTGACCATTCGGGTCATCCCGTTCGATCTGGACGGGTTCGCCGGGTCTAGCAGCGCGATGGTGTACGCAGGGGGCCCGGTTTCCCGGCTGGATACCGTCGTACGGGATGCTCCGCACGGCACCGGCTTCCTGGACTCCCAAGCCCAACTCGACCGCTTCCGCACACTTTTCCGTAGGGTGGAGGAGCTGGCGCTCGATCCCGAGCGGTCAAGGGATTTCATCCACAAGTTGGTGAAGGAACTGTGAGGCCCGCCATGACCACCTCCCTGCATTGGCAGAAGTCCACCTTCTCGGGAGGCGGTGACGGCAACGCTTGCGTCGAACTGGCGAGCACCGGCAACCACATCCGCCTCCGCGAAAGTGACGAGCCTGGCGTCGAACTGGCAACTGCTCCCGCATCCTTGGCCCGCCTCCTGCGTGCCATCAAGCAGGGCGAACGATGAGCGCCACCGTCTAGCAGAAGTCGTCCTTCTCCGGTGGAGGCGACGGCAACACATGCGTGGAACTGGCCACCAGCGGCGGCCCCATACGTCTCCGCGAAAGCGACGCACCCACCACCGAACTCACCACCACTTCTGCCACCCTGTCGAACCTCATACGCACCCTCAAGGCCATCGGCGAGGGGTGAACCCCACCGACCAGGGCCCGGGACTGCGCGAACGTTTCATCCGCACTCGAAAGAGTGATCACCCTCGTGAGTCCGCACTTCCAGCCGCCGGGGCGCCTACGTTCCTCACATGGTCACATCGCAACACGAGGCCTCGCACAGGATCTTCCAGGACCGCCCCGAGCTCCTGCCGCCGGTATTCCGGCTCCTGGGCGTCGCGCTCCCCGAGAATCCGACCGTCGAGGTGATCACGCCGGACGTCACCGAGACCCGGCCCATCGAGCGCCGCGTCGACACCCTGCTCCGGATCAGCGCGCCGAACGGCCGCGCGTTCCTACTGGTCGTGGAGGCTCAGCGCCGCCGGGACCCGGAGAAGGCGCTGAGCTGGGGGTACTACCTGTCGTACCTCTACTCGAAGTACCACATCCCCGCCCTGCTCCTGGTCGTCTGCCAGGACAAGGCCACGTCGACCTGGGCACTGGGCCCCTTCCGGATCGGAGTGGAGGGCTGGACCGCCCTGAGCGTGCATCCCCTGGTCCTCGGCCCCGACAACGTACCGCTGATCATCGACCCCGAAGAGGCCGCCCAGGACCTGCCCTTCGCCGCTTTGTCCGCGTTTACGCATGCGCGTAGCCCGGAGCACAAGGCCATACTGGAGGCGCTGGTCACCGCCCTGGGATCGACCGGCGACCGAAAGACGTTCGACCACTACTGGCAATTGCTGGACGTAGGCCTGGGCGACACCACGGCCCGAGCCGCCTGGAAGGACTTGGTGAAGATGGCTGCGGATATCTACTTCCCCGGACAGGGCACCCTCGCCGAGGAAAAGTACCTTGAGGGTCAGACCGAGGCGATCCTCCGCTTCCTGGAGGCCCGTGGCGTCCCCATCTCCCACACCGCCCGCGAACGCATCGCAGCCTGCACCGACCTCCCCACCGTCGACCGCTGGCTCACCCGCGCCGTCACAGCAACCACCGCAGACGACCTGTTCAGCGACACGGAGCACCCTCAGGAGCAGGGCGAGTAAGCCCGGACGGACGACCACGTACGGGGCCGGGCCGGGGCCTCACGCCCCGTACGTACCCACCAGCCGGGCCAACTGCCGGCCCGCCGCCCGCAACGGCTCCTCGCTGCGGGCGACCTGTGCCGTCACCTCCGCGCCCTCCAGCGCGCTGATCACCGTCGTCGCCACCTCCCGCGCATCGGCCGGGCCGAAGCCCGACGCGAGCAGCTTCTCCTCGACGATGCCCTCCCAGCCGCGCAGCGCCCGCGCGCACACCCGCTGGATCTCGGAATCCGTGCCCAGCGTCTCCAGCGCGGCGGCCGTGACGGGGCACCCGTCGGTCCAGCCCGACTCCCGCAGCGCGACGGCGAGTTCAGCCGCGCAGCCCTCGATCGCCGCCCCCGGGTCCGTCTCCCGCGCCAGCGCGTCCCGCAGCAGCGCCGCGAACTCCTCGTCGCTGTACTTGATCGCGGCCACCGCCACGGCCTCCTTCCCGCCAGGGAAGAAGTGGTAGACGGAGCCGAGCGTGGCCTCCGCCTCCTTGGCGATCTGCTTGATGCCGGTGCCCACATACCCCTGGCGCTGGATGAGGCGTGCGGAGACGGCGACGATCCGGTCGCGGGTGCCGAGCACCGCGCCGGGCTCTGAGGTCTTCTGGGCCATGCCTCCCACTCTACCCAGCCAGTAGCTAGAGCGTTCGTTCTAGCGGCATGCTACGTTCGTGCCACGCGCTAAATAGAGCGATCGTTTTAGTGACCTGGCGACCCAACCCACTGGAGTTCCGCATGCCTTCCGCACCGCAGCCCGCAGCCGCACCCACCCCGGCCCCCACCTCCGTCACCGTCATCGGCCTCGGCCCCATGGGCCAGGCCATGGCCGCCGCCTACCTCGACCGCGGCTACGACGTCACCCTCTGGAACCGCACCCCGTCCCGCGCGGACGCCCTCGTGGAGCGCGGCGCGCACCTCGCCGGGAGCGTCGAGAAGGCCCTGCTCGCCAATGAGCTGGTCGTTCTCAGCCTCACCGACTTCGACGCGATGTACGCGATCCTGGAGCCCGCCAGGACCGCCGTCGCGGGCCGCACCCTCGTGAACCTCAGCTCGGACACCCCGGAGAAGGCACGGGCCGGCGCCCGCTGGGTGACCGACCTCGGCGGGACGCACCTGACCGGCGGCGTCCTCTGCCCGCCGCCCCTCATCGGCACCCCGGACACCTCGACGTTCTACAGCGGCCCGCGCGAGGCGTACGACACGCACCGCGCCGCCCTCGAAGTGATCACGGGGAAGTCCGACTACCGGGGCGAGGACCAGGGGCTCGCCGCGCTCATGTACCAGCTGAACATGACGATCTTCTGGCCCGCGATGATCGCGTTCTGGCAGACCGCCGCCATGGCCGGAGCGCACGGCCTCACGGCCCGGGAGATCGCGCCGTACGTCACGGAGAACTTCGCCGGCATGGGCCACTTCGTCGACTTCTACGCGTCCCGCATCGACGCGGACAACCACGCGGGCGACGTCGACCGCACCGCGATGGGCCTGGCCAGCATGGAGCACGTCGTCCACACCGCGTCCGACGCCGGGGTGGACACGGCGTTCCCGCTGGCGGTCCACGACGTCTTCCGAAGGCTGGTGGAGGCGGGCCACGGCGCGGACAGCTTCTCGCGGGCCGTGGAGCTCATGAGGGGTCCCTCCGCCTGAGAACAGCCGGCCTTTGCGGGCCGCGTTCCAGGTCTGACCCCGCGCTCTCCTTGCGAACGCTGTACGCAGCAGGAAACCTTGTGCGCAAGCCGCGTACGTCGTGCGCTACCGTAGGAATCGCCCTGATGGACCGCACGGACCGCGGACCGCACCGACCGCCCGAGGAGCCCGCATGCCCGCCGCCGAGAAGCCGATCGCCTCCGTGTGGACCCGGCCCCGCAAACAGCGCGAACAGCTCAGCCGGGAGCAGATCGTGGCCGAGGCCGTCCGCCTGCTGGACTCGGACGGGCTCGAAGCGCTCAGCATGCGCAAGCTCGGCACCCGGCTCGACGCCGGCGCCACCTCGCTCTACCGGCACGTCGCCAACAAGGACGAGCTGATCGAGCTGGTCGTCGACGAGGTCTACGGCGAGTTGGCCGTCCCCACCGCGGAGGGCGCCGCCGACTGGCGCGATGCCGCCGTGCGCAGCGCGTACAGCCTGCGAGCGATGATTCTGCGCCACCCCTGGGTCGCCTCCGTGCTCGGTCAGGTCGGCCTCATCCACCTCGGGCCCAACGTGACGAAGATGTCGGAGCGCATGGCCGCCGTGTACCGGGCGGCCGGATTCCCCGCGGACGAAACCGAACTGGCCCTGAGCGCCGTCATCTCCTACGTCATCGGAATGGCCACCAGCGAGGCCGCGTACCTCTCGCTGATCGCCCGAAGCGGCAGGTCCGAACGGGAGTTCGCGGAGAGTCTGCGGGGCGGGGAGGAGGCCGGGAAGCGCGGGGCGCACGCCGGTGACCCGGCGCGGGAGCGCGAGGAGACCTTCGACTACGGGCTCCAGCGCGTACTGGACGGTCTGCAAACCCGGCTCGGCGAGACTGCCCACTGAGACGGTTGCCACACATCACGGTGAGCTAAGTCATGCGGAGAGACGGCTTGAATTGACGCCGCCTTCACACCCGCCTACGTAAGCTTCACGACATGGCCACGACTCCCTCCCCCGACCGGCGACGCACCGCCGACGAGGTCAATGAGGAAATCCGTGCGCTATGGCTGCGCGCGGGTGGACGCCTCCGCCCCGACGAACGCCTCGTGTACGAGGAGTTGGTCACCGAGTGGGCAGAGGCAGAAGCGAACTCCTCCCCCACACAGTCGGTATAGCCCTAAGGGCCCCAGGGGCGCGGGGAACTGCGCTGCACGCTCAGCCACAACGCACGAACACCAGACGACGAACCAGAAAAGGCCCCGGAACCAAAGGTTCCGGGGCCTTTCACGCGACGTCACCCCGCCGCCGGGGAAACCGCTACCGCTACTGCGCCGCGGGCTTCGGCGCCGCAGGCTTGCGCACCGAGATGTTCAACTCCCGCAGCCGCGCCTCGTCAAGCACCGTCGGCGCGCCCATCATCAGGTCCTGCGCGTTGCCGTTCAGCGGGAACGCGATCGTCTCGCGGATGTTCGGCTCGTCGGCGAGGAGCATCACGATGCGGTCGACACCGGGGGCGATGCCACCGTGCGGCGGAGCGCCGAGGCGGAACGCGCGCAGCATGCCCGCGAACTCCTGCTCGACCGTCTCCGCGTCGTAGCCCGCGATCTCGAAGGCCTTCAGCATGACCTCGGGCTCGTGGTTGCGGATGGCGCCGGAGGACAGCTCGATGCCGTTGCAGACGATGTCGTACTGCCAGGCGAGGATGTCCAGCGGGTCCTTCTCCTCCAGGTCCTTCATGCCGCCCTGCGGCATCGAGAAGGGGTTGTGGGAGAAGTCGACGCGGCCCGTCTCCTCGTCCTTCTCGTACATCGGGAAGTCGACGATCCAGCAGAACCGGAAGACGCCTTCCTCGAAGTGGCCCGCACGCTTCGCGGCCTCGACGCGCACCGCGCTCATGATCTTCGAGACCTCGTCGAACTCGCCCGCGCCGAAGAACACCGCGTGGCCGGGGGCCAGCGACAGCCGCTTCGTCAGCTCCTCGACGTTCGTCTCCGTCAGGAACTTCGCGATCGGGCCCGTCAGCGAACCGTCCTCGGCGACGCGCACCCAGGCCAGGCCCTTCGCGCCCTGCTCGACCGCGTAGCCACCGAGGCCGTCGAAGAACTTGCGGGACTGCGACGCCGTGTCCGGCACCGGAAGCGCGCGCACATGCTTGCCGGCGAAGGCCTTGAACTCCGAGCCCTCGAAGATGTCCGTGATGTCGTGCAGTTCGAGCTTCGCGCGCAGGTCCGGCTTGTCGTTGCCGTACTTCAGCATCGACTCGCGGAACGGGATGCGCGGGAAGGGGGAGGTCACCTCGCGGCCACCGCCGAACTCCGTGAACAGCTCCGTCATCAGCTTCTCGATGGGCTGGAAGACGTCTTCCTGCTCCACGAAGCTCATCTCGACGTCGAGCTGGTAGAACTCGCCCGGCGAGCGGTCCGCGCGCGCGTCCTCGTCGCGGAAGCACGGCGCGATCTGGAAGTACCGGTCGAAGCCCGAGATCATGAGCAGCTGCTTGAACTGCTGCGGAGCCTGCGGAAGGGCGTAGAACTTGCCCGGGTTCAGGCGGGAGGGGACGACGAAGTCGCGGGCGCCCTCGGGGGAGGTCGCCGTGAGGATCGGCGTCGCCATCTCGTTGAAGCCGAGGGCCACCATCTTCGAGCGGATCGAAGCGATCACGGCGCTGCGCAGCATGATGTTGCGGTGCATGCGCTCGCGGCGCAGGTCGAGGAAGCGGTACTCCAGGCGCCGCTCCTCGTTCACCCCGTCCTCGGCGTTGATCGTGAAGGGCAGCGGGCCCGCCTCGCCGAGCACCTCCACCTCGGCGGCCTCGATCTCGACCTCGCCGGTGGGCAGCTCCGGGTTCACGTTCTCCGCGCCGCGCGAGACGACCTTGCCGTCGACGCGGACGACCGTCTCCTTGGACAGCTTGTCCAGGACCTCGGCGGCCTTGGTGCCCGGGCGGGCCACCAGCTGCGTGATGCCGTAGTGATCGCGGAGATCGATGAAGAGAATGCCGCCCAGGTCTCGGCGATTGTGCAGCCAGCCGCTCAGCCGGACGTCGGTGCCGACGTCAGAGGCGCGGAGCTCGCCGCAGGTGTGGGACCTGTACCGATGCATCGTCGTTCATCCAGTCTTCGCGAATAGGGGAGAGAGCAGACCTCACAAGGCTACCGTCCGGGCGAAGATCGGTTTCCGGATATCCGCGGCGGTGCCCCTTGCGGGGGCCGGGGCCGACGGTGCTCAGTGGCGGCGGCCCCCTACATCTTCCTAAAGTGGGTCAATGCGCACCGACGATCCCCTGCCGCAAGTGGGGGACGACTCCGTGGGGGACGACTCCCTGCCACCCGTACGGGACGTCCTGACGGCCATCGCGACCGGACTGTGGCGCTGGGACAACGCCTCCGGGACCGTCACGGTCGACGCCGAGGCGGCCCGGCTGCTCGGCCTGCCCGCGCGCGCCCAGACCCTGACGGAGGGCGGCGTGCGGTCCCGCTTCCACCCCGTCGACTGGAACGAGATCTACGGGACCGTCCAGCTCGCCGTCGCCGAGGGCACCCTCGCCGAGGCCCGGCTGCGGATCATGGACGAGACGGGGCGGCGCGTCCTGCGCACCGTACGCAGCCGCTCCAAGCCCGTGCTGCACGACGCGACAGAGGCGTACGAACTGGTCGGCACTCTGCAAGAGGTGACCGAGCCCGCGCCGGGCACCGCCGCCCGCACCCCGGTCACCGGCGACTGGCGCCGCTCCCGCGAGGCGTTCCTGCTCGACGCGGGGCGCGCGCTCGCCGAGGCACGCTCCACGGAGGAGGTGCTCAGGGTCGCCGCGGGGCTCTCCATGCCGGGTTTCTCGCCGGACGGGCTCGCGGTCTTCGGGGTGGCGGGCGAACGGCTGACGATCATCGGGCACCACGGCCACCAGCCCGGTGACGACGGCCCCTTCTCCGCGATGCCGCTGGACACGGACTACCCGGCCGCGGAAGTGGTGCGCACCGGCCGTGCCGTCTACCTCTCCACCCCGGAGGACTACCGCAGGCGCTACCCCGCCGCCTGGCCCCTGGCCAGCCGCTTCGAACGGCAGTCGTGGGCGTTCCTGCCGCTGACCGTCGCGGGCCGCACGATGGGTGCGTGGATGGCGGCCTTCACGTACCCCGTCTCGTTCACGCCCGACGAGCGGTCCGTCCTGACGACGGTCGCGCGGATGCTGGCGCAGGCCCTCTCGCGGGCCGGGGTCGCGGAGTCCGAGCGGGAGCTGACGGAGGGCCTGCAGCGCTCGATGCTGCCGATGCTCGGCCCGCAGATCCCCGGGCTGTGCGTGGCCGCCCGCTATGTGCCGACCGGCGGCGGACTGCAGGTCGGCGGCGACTGGTACGACATGATTCCGCTGCCCAGCGGCCGCATCGCCTTCGTCATCGGCGACGTGCAGGGCCACGACGTGCGGGCGGCGGGGCTGATGGGGCAGCTGCGGATCGCCCTGCGCGCATACGCCTCCGAGGGGCACCGCCCGGACGCCGTGCTCTCGCGCGCCACCCGCTTCCTGTCGGGGATCACGGAGTCCATCACCTACGGGTCAAGCGACACGGGCACCCAGGGGCCCGGCTCCACCGGCGCCCCGCAGGCCATGGAGTACGACCCGCGCTTCGCGACCTGCCTGTACGTGGAGGCCGACCCGGCGACCGGCGTCCTGGAGATCGCCCGCGCGGGCCACCCCGAGCCCGCGATACGCATGAGTGACGGAACGGTTCTGCAGCGCCCCACCGCGGGCGGTCTGCCGCTCGGCATCGACCCGGACGCGGACTACCCCACGACCCGTCTCGTCCTCGAAGCCGGCGAGACCATGCTGATCTGCACCGACGGCCTCATCGAGACCGGCGGCCACGACCTGGACAGCGGCTGGTCACGGCTCAGGACGGTCCTGGAGGAGTTCCCCGGCCAGGGCGAGCCCGACGCCCTGGAACGGCTCGCCGACTCCCTCGTACAGGCCGTGCACGGCCTGTCCTCGCACCACACGACGGGACCGCTCGCGGACCGCCGCGAGGACGACATAGCGGTACTCCTGCTGAGCCGCGCGAGCCGCCCCGAGCAGCGCACGGACGCCCGCCGCACCGTCCTGACCGTCGCCCAGGCCGAACCGGAGCGGGTCGCCGGGGCCCGGCGTCACCTGCGGGAACTGCTGCACGACTGGGCGGACGACGACCAGGTCGACTCGGCGGTCCTGATGGTCTCCGAGATGCTCACCAACGTCCTCGTGCACACGGACGGCGACGCCCTGATGGTCGCCGAGGTCACCGGCGAGCCGGGCATGCGGCGCCTGCGGGCGGAGGTCGCGGACGGCAGCGACGACCTGCCGCACAAGCGCCGCCCCGGCGAACTGGCCTCGTCCGGCCGCGGCCTCGTCCTGATGGAGCTGCTGGCCGGGGCGTGGGGCGTGGACCCGCGAGGCGACGGGAAGAGCATTTGGTTCGAGCTGTACGAGGGCGCCGGCGGTGGGGCGGAGTAGGGGGTGCGTCTCTGGCTGGGTGCGGGCCCGCTGTGGCTGAGCACGCAGTTCCGCGCCCCTGGGACGACCTCCGGGGCGCCCCGCAAGGGGCGGTTCAAGGGCGCGGGGAACCGCGCGACCAGCCCAGAACCGGCCCGCTGAGCCCGCGGACAGAGTCGAACGTCCATCCCCTACACCCGATCCCCACCCCCAGGCGGGAGCCGAAGCCGCAGCTCCGAAACGACCCCGAACGCCGCCGCCGTCAGCGGCACCGCGAGCAGCATGCCGAGGATCCCCGCCACCGACGCACCCGCCGTGATCGCCAGCATCACCACCGCGGGATGCATCTGCACGGTCCGGCTCTGGATCATCGGCTGGAGGAGGTGGCCCTCGATGACCTGGACGGCCAGGACGACGCCGAGCGTCCACAGCGCGATGGCGAAACCCCGGTCGGCGAGGGCGACCAGGACGGCGACCGCGCCGGACAGGAACGCGCCCAGGTACGGGATGTAGGCGCCGACGAAGACCAGCGCGCCGAGCCCCCAGGCACCCGGCACACCGAGGATCAGCAGCCCGACGGTGATGCACAGCGCGTCGATGAACGCGATGATCGTCGTGCCGCGCATGAAGCCCTCGATGGCCTCGAAGGCGCGGCGCGCCATGGACTCGACGGTGTCGGCGCTGTCGCCGGGGGAGAGCGAGCGCAGGCCGCGCATCGCCTGCTGCGAGTCGCGCAGGAAGAAGAAGACGAGCAGCAGGGCGAGGACGGCCATGGCCATCATCTCGCCGACGGTGCTGATGCCACTGATCACCCCGGACGCGGCGGTCCCGCCGAACTTGCCGAAGAGCTCCTTGGCGTTGGACGCCATGTCGTCGAGCGAGGTCCCGGCCGCCCCGAAGTACTTCGACAGGTCGGTCGCGGCCTGCTTGAGGGAGGCGATGATCTGGTCGCCGCTGTCGATCAGCGCCTTGACCACGATGTACGCCGCACCGCCGACGACGGCGACGACGGCCGCGCAGGTCAGCCCGGCCGCGAGGGACCGCTGCACCCTCATCCTGAGCAGCCGCCGGTAGAGCGGACCGAGGAGCGCGGTCCCGAGCAGCGCGAGCAGGACGGGCGTCACGGCCGTCTTGAAGGTGACGCAGAGCCAGATCCCCACGGCGGCCACACCGGTGACGAGGAGCACGACGACACACCAGGCGGCGACGCGCCGCGCGGGCTCGGGCAGGAGGCTACTCACCCCTCCCACCCGAACACGACCTCACCGGCGCCGCACATTATGTACGGCTACGTGTACGGCCACATGCCGTGTGGGCAGGCGTCGTAGACGGTGTCTTCCATCGGGATCAGAGCCCCGGCAGACGTCGGAGCGGACTCATGCTGGCCCTGGTGCTTGCGAACCTGCACGATGGTGCGTGCTTCAAGCCACTCATTCGAGTGCGTGGTCACCACAACGCGCGACATCTGCCTCAGCGCCACCTCGGCATAGGCACCCATCCCCTATGCGCCCATATCAGCTGACTCGCTTGGCAGTCTCGCTGACGTCACGATCGACAAGACGGACATTCCGCACGATCTCCTGGAGGCCATGCCCCGATGTGCCTCAGCCAAAGCCAGACCCACCCCCATCGTCACCAGGTGACCACGGATAGCGTTGCTTCGCTCGGGTAAACCCTCACCTCACCGGAGACAACTGTGAACCGCTCGACCCGGCTCGTGGCGGCCGCGCTCACGGCTTCTGCCGTCCTGCTGTTGACCGCCTGCGGCGGCAGCTCGGACGACGAGAAGGACAACAAGAAGATCGCCGGGGCTGACACCGACAGCGCGAAGTCGGCGTCACCGCCATCGTCCGGGGCAGCGGACGGGGTGGACCGCCCGAAGATCAAGCTTCCGTCCGACATGAAGAACGTCTTCGAGGGCCGCCAGACCGGAGACGCGGTGAAGGACGCGGTCCTCGCGGACAACGAGCGGCGCGTCAGCGCCGTGGACGCGGCTCTCGCGAGCGGGGATCTGAAGCACTCCGCGGTCGCCTTCTACGCCACGGACCAGGCGCTGGTCGGGCTCTACAAGTACACGAAGAACAACATCGACAAGAGCATCAGCTGGACGGGCACCGCGCGCTATTTCAAGCGGCAGGTAACGGTCTTCGACAAGAAGTCGGCAGCAGTGACGTACTGCGTCGACGAGAGCAAGACCAACCTGAAGAACCGCAAGACGAACAAGGTCATCAAGAGTGACACCCAGCCCAACGATCCGGAGAACTACGTCTTCTACAACACCGGCCTGAAGAAGAACAAGGACGGTGTCTGGCAGACCTGGAGCCTGAGCGAGGACCGGGGGTCGCAGAAGTGCCGGCCGTGACGCGGGGCAGAGCGGTAGCGGCGTTGACGGCCACAGCGTGCTTGCTTGGCGCACCCGCGGCTCTCGCCGCAGGCCGGGGCGACGCCGGCTCCCAGGAGTCGGTGACATCGGGCGAGTCGTTCGGGCAGGAGTTGCTCTCCCGAGTCGCCTTCAGCGCGCGAGGCGCTCCTTCGAAAGCCCGGAAACCGCCCTCCACTACAACTACTTCCGCCACTACGACCCCGAAACGGCCCGCTACCTCACCCAGGACCCGCTCGGCCTCGACCCAGCGCCCAACCCGGACACCTACGTCAGCAACCCTCACACCTGGTCCGATCCGCTCGGCCTCGCCCCGTACAACATCCACGCATCCGTCGCGTATCAGGACTGGGGAACCAAGGGCGCGCACATCCACATCAAAAACATGGAAGTGCGCATCTTCCCGAACGACAAGGGCGGGATCGGCGCCGAGGGAATCAGGCTGAAGCACGGCACCGCCAGCAACGCGCAAGTACAGAAGGTTCTCGATGAGATCCACTCGAACCCGGCCCTCAGGAACGACATCATCGAGAAAGCCACATCCGCCCGAAACTCCATGAACAAGGGAGAATTCGGGATGAACAAGAACCGTGCTGCGGAACTGCACTTCATCATCAAGAACCTGCAGAAGCTGAACAAGCCGAAGGCCGATTGATGCCAGACATCGACTTCTACGTGACCGCGACCTCACGGAACGAGGTACTGGGCATCCCTCTCGGCGCCCCTCCGGAAGTCTGGGAGCAGGGCCTCGGGGACGACTACCTCGACGACGCCCAGAAGTCTCACATGCGGCGCGACTACGGGCTCATCGAGGTCGCCTTCATCAAACGCGACGGCCTCTGGAAGTCCGTATCCGCCTCGCTGCAGATCCACCGCCTGGCCCACGGCCTTGAGGGTATGGTCCCGCCACCACTCACTCGCTCCTACGGGGAGTTCTCGGAGCAGGTGGTATTCGGCCAGTTCCGGACAGCGCTGCAAGCTCAAGGAGGGACCCTCGAAGAAGTGGCTGACCCCTCCATGGGCGGATTCAACCACTTCCGAGAGGCCACAGCCCGCTCCTCGGTGTACGTCGTCGAGGAACCGCCTCATGGCGGACTGGAGCCCGGAACCCTCTGGTCGATCGTCTTGTTCGCCTCCACCCGAGCCTGACCCAAGTGCGCCTCATGAGCATGCCTGCTGACCTGCGCGGCACCGTGGAGGCAGGTGCTCCTTCACCACGGTGCCGCATGCATCAGGACTCGTCGGCAGGGACTGTCCCGAGTCGCCCGGCCTTGAAGTCGTCGAAAGCCTGGGCCAGTTCGACGTGGCTGTTCATCACGAACGGCCCGTAATGAGCCATCGGCTCCCGGATCGGCTGTCCGCCGAGCAGCACGACCTCCAGGTCGGGGGCGTGCGCGTCCTGGCGTTCGTCCGCGCGGACGGTCAGTGAGGACCCGGCGCCGAAGACCGCCGTCTGCCCCATGTGGACGGGGCGGCGCTCGGCGCCTACGGTGCCGCGCCCGGCGAGGACGTACGCGAGTCCGTTGAAGTCCTCGCGCCAGGGCAGCGTGACCTCGGCGCCGGGGCGCACGGTCGCGTGGATCATCGTGATCGGCGTGTGCGTGATGCCGGGGCCCTCGTGCCCGTCGAGCTCACCGGCGATGACGCGGAGCAGCGCGCCACCGTCGGGGGTGGAGAGCAGCTGGACCTGACCGCCGCGGATGTCCTGGTAGCGGGGGTCCATCATCTTGTCCTTGGCGGGCAGGTTCACCCACAGCTGGAGGCCGTGGAAGAGGCCGCCGGACATGACGAGCGACTCGGGCGGCGCCTCGATGTGCAGCAGGCCGGAGCCCGCCGTCATCCACTGGGTGTCGCCGTTGCGGATGGTGCCGCCGCCACCGTTGGAGTCCTGGTGGACGAAGGTGCCGTCGATCAGGTACGTGACCGTCTCGAAACCGCGGTGGGGGTGCCACGGGGTGCCCTTCGGCTCGCCCGCCTCGTACTCCACCTCGCCCATCTGGTCCATCATGATGAACGGGTCGAGGTACTTGTAGTTGATCCCCGCGAACGCCCGGCGCACCGGGAATCCCTCGCCCTCGAAGCCGCTCGGCGCGGTGGTCACGGCGAGCACGGGGCGCGCCGTCGCGTCGGCGGACGCCGCCACTCGGGGCAGGGTCAACGGGTTCTCGACAGTCACTGCAGGCATGGTCGGTACCTCCTCGTACACTCACTTTAGTTGAACGTAGAACTTTCTGCCACTCACAACGAACGGCGCCCGGAGGCAATTCCCTCCGGGCGCCGAGAAGGCCAGAAACGATCTACGAGCCCCCAAGGGGCACGAGGAACGGCACGAGCAACCAGTACGCGCCCGCAGAACAAGGGGCGCGGGGAACGGGGCGACCAGCCACGACCCACCCGCAGCCGAAAGCCGACCGACCCCCGCCCAAGGCCCAGGGGCCGGCTACCCGTACATGCGACGCATGGCGAAATCCACCATCTGCTCCACGGCCTTCGCATCGAAGACCATCCGGTGCTCCCCCTCCATGTCGAGGACGAACCCGTACCCCGTGGGCAGCAGGTCGATGACCTCCGCGCCGGTGATCACGAAGTACTTGGAGTCCTTGCCCGCGTACCGGCGCAGCTCCTTGAGGGAGGTGAACATCGGGATCACGGGCTGCTGGGTGTTGTGCAGCGCGAGGAAGCCGGGGTTGTCGCCGCGCGGGCAGTACACCTTCGACGTGGCGAAGGCCTGCTGGAAGTCCTCGGCGGACATCGACCCCGTCGTGAAGGCGCGCACCGCGTCCGCGAGGGACGGCGGCGAGGGCTCGGGGTAGAGCGGAGGCTGCTGGCCGTAGCCACCGCCGGGCATGCCCTGCATCTGCTGCGGCGGCGGCTGCGCGCCCGGCGGGGCGTACTGCTGCTGGGCGCCGGGGTTCTGGTCGTAGCCGTACATGAGGCGAAGCCTACTGAGTCACAGATGGGCGGTTAGGGGTTGCATCTTATTACCGACGGGTAGCATCATCGTAGCTACTTGCTGGTATTCACCTTGGGTACTTTCCCTCTCCTGCTTACGGAGCCTTCGCCATGGGCCACTACAAGTCGAATCTCCGCGACATCGAGTTCAACCTCTTCGAGGTGCTCGGCCGCGACAAGCTGTACGGCACCGGCCCGTTCGCGGAGATGGACGTCGACACCGCCAAGAGCATCCTCGACGAACTCCGCCGCCTCTCCGAGAACGAGCTGGCCGAGTCCTTCACGGACGCCGACCGCAACCCGCCCGTCTTCGACCCGGAGACCAACACCGCCCCCGTCCCCGCGTCCTTCAAGAAGAGCTACCAGGCCTTCATGGACTCCGAGTACTGGCGGCTCGGTCTGCCCGAGGAGATCGGCGGCACCACCGCGCCGCGCTCCCTGATCTGGGGCTACGCGGAGCTGCTGCTCGGCGCCAACCCCGCCGTGTGGATGTACTCGTCGGGTCCCGCGTTCGCCGGCATCCTCTTCGAAGAGGGCAACGAGGCGCAGAAGAAGGTCGCCGAGATCGCCGTCGAGAAGCAGTGGGGCTCGACGATGGTCCTGACCGAGCCGGACGCCGGATCGGACGTGGGCGCGGGCCGCACGAAGGCCGTGCAGCAGGAGGACGGCTCCTGGCACATCGAGGGCGTGAAGCGCTTCATCACGTCCGGCGAGCACGACATGTCGGAGAACATCCTCCACTACGTCCTCGCCCGCCCCGAGGGCAACGGCCCCGGCACCAAGGGCCTCTCCCTCTTCCTCGTACCGAAGTACGAGTTCGACTGGGAGACCGGCGAGCTGGGCGAGCGCAACGGCGTGTACGCGACGAACGTCGAGCACAAGATGGGCCTCAAGGCCTCGAACACCTGCGAGATGACGTTCGGCGACCGGCACCCCGCCAAGGGCTGGCTGATCGGCGACAAGCACGACGGCATCCGCCAGATGTTCCGCATCATCGAGTTCGCCCGCATGATGGTCGGCACGAAGGCGATCGCGACGCTCTCCACGGGCTACCTCAACGCCCTGGAGTACGCCAAGGAGCGCGTGCAGGGCCCGGACCTGGCCCAGTTCATGGACAAGACCGCGCCGAAGGTGACGATCACCCACCACCCGGACGTGCGCCGCGCCCTGATGACGCAGAAGGCGTACGCGGAGGGCATGCGCGCCCTCGTCCTGCACACCGCGGCCGTCCAGGACGACATCCAGGTCAAGGAGGCGGCGGGCGAGGACGCGTCGCAGCTCCACGCCCTCAACGACCTGCTCCTGCCCATCGTGAAGGGCTACGGCTCGGAGAAGTCCTACGAACAGCTGGCGCAGTCGCTCCAGACGTTCGGCGGCTCGGGGTACCTCCAGGAGTACCCGGTCGAGCAGTACATCCGGGACGCCAAGATCGACACCCTCTACGAGGGCACGACGGCGATCCAGGGCCAGGACTACTTCTTCCGGAAGATCGTCCGCAACCAGGGCGCCGCGCTGAACGGCCTCGCCGAGGAGATCAAGAAGTTCCTCGCCGTCGGCACGGGCGGCGAGGCGCTCGCCGGCGCCCGCGAGGAGCTGGCCAAGGCCGCGGTCGATCTTGAGGGCATCGTCGGCGTCATGCTGACGGACCTCGCGGCCACCGAGCAGGACGTGAAGTCCATCTACAAGGTGGGCCTGAACACGACCCGCCTCCTGATGGCCTCGGGCGACGTCGTCGTCGGCTACCTGCTGCTGCGCGGTGCCGCGGTCGCCGCGGAGAAGCTGGAGACGGCCTCCGCCAAGGACAAGCCCTTCTACGAGGGCAAGATCGCCGCCGCCAAGTTCTTCGCCACGAACGTCCTGCCGGGCGTCGCGAAGGAGCGGAAGCTCGCCGAGGGCGTGGAGCTGGACCTGATGGAGCTGGACGAGGCGGCGTTCTAGGCCTACCTGGTTCGACCTGGTTCGACCTGGTTCGACCAGATTCCTCTCGCCCGCCAGCGCGATGCCGCCACCTGATTCTTTCGGGTGGCGGCGTTGTCGTATGGGCTGGGTACGCTGAGTCAACGGCCGAGAATCCCGTCCATGGGAGGAACCATGACCGCCGAGCCCCGCACCGAAGCGCTGCACGCACTCCAGCCCGATGGCTCGGCATGGCCGATGCCGCCTCAGGACGGCTACACGACGGACGAATTCTTCAGCCTCGACCTCCCGCCACACACAGAACTGATCGACGGGAGCCTGGTTTTCGTGAGTCCGCAGCGCAAGTTCCATACGCTGGCGATCGACCTCTTGGTGCACGGGGTGCGGGCCGCCATCCCCGAGCACCTTCGCGTCCGCCGCGAAATGGCCGTGGTCCTTGGCCGCAGGCAGGTACCCGCGCCCGACCTCGTGGTCGTCACCGCGGAAGCCGATGCCGACGACTGCATGACTCGGTACCAGGCCGCGGACGTCCTCCTCGCCGTAGAAGTCATCTCTCCCGACTCCGAAGAGCGCGACCAGGACACCAAGCCCCGCAAGTACGCCGCAGCGGGCATCCGGCATTACTGGCTGGTCCGGATGGACGAGAACAAGCGGCCCGCCGTCTACACCTACGAACTGGACCCGCACACCGGTGTCTACGCGCCCACGGGCGTCCATCACGACCGGCTGAAGCTCGCCGTACCGTTCACGATCGACATCGACCTCACCGAGTACCACCGTCTCTGAGCCCCCCGCCACCCGCACGGCGGCGCCATTAGGCTGACAGCCATGCGCACACCCTCCGGCCCCTTCGACCGTGGCCACACCGAAGACCTCATGTCCTTCCTCGCGGCAAGCCCCACGCCGTACCACGCCGTGGCGAGCGCCGCGGAGCGTCTGGAGAAGGCCGGTTTCCGGCAGCTGGAGGAGACCGACGCCTGGGACGGCACGACCGGCGGCAAGTACGTGCTGCGGGGCGGCGCCATCATCGCCTGGTACGTGCCGGAGAACGCCTCCGCGCACACCCCGTTCCGCATCGTCGGCGCCCACACCGACTCCCCCAACCTGCGCGTGAAGCCGCAGCCCGACGCGGGCGCCCACGGCTGGCGCCAGGTCGCCGTCGAGATCTACGGCGGCCCGCTGCTCAACTCCTGGCTCGACCGCGACCTCGGCCTCGCCGGACGCCTCTCGCTGCGCGACGGCACCACACGGCTCGTGAACATCGACCGACCGCTGCTGCGCGTGCCCCAACTGGCCATCCACATGGACCGTTCCGTGCACACCGACGGGCTCAAGCTCGACAAGCAGAAGCACATGCAGCCCGTCTGGGGGCTCGGCGACGACGTCCACGAGGGCGACCTGATCCGCTTCCTGGAGGAGGAGACCGGCCTCGGCGAGGGCGACGTCACCGGCTGGGACCTCATGACGTACTCCGTCGAACCGCCCGCCTACCTCGGCCGCGACCGCGAACTCGTCGCGGGCCCCCGCATGGACAACCTCCTCTCCGTGCACTCCGCCACGGCCGCCCTCGCGTCCGTCGCCGCCCAGGAGGACCTCCCGTACATTCCCGTACTCGCCGCCTTCGACCACGAGGAGAACGGCTCGCAGTCCGACACCGGCGCCGACGGCCCGCTGCTCGGCGGCGTCCTTGAGCGGTCCGTGTTCGCGCGCGGGGGCTCGTACGAGGACAAGGCCCGCGCCTTCGCCGGGACCGTCTGCCTCTCCTCCGACACCGGCCACGCCGTGCACCCCAACTACGCCGAGCGGCACGACCCGACGCACCACCCGCGCGCCAACGGCGGCCCCATCCTCAAGGTCAACGTCAACAACCGCTACGCCACGGACGGTTCGGGCCGCGCGGTGTTCGCCGCCGCGTGCGAGAAGGCGGGCGTGCCGTTCCAGTCGTTCGTCTCCAACAACGCGATGCCGTGCGGCACGACGATCGGCCCGATCACCGCGGCCCGGCACGGCATCAAGACCGTCGACATCGGCGTCGCGATCCTGTCCATGCACAGCGTGCGCGAGCTGTGCGGCGCGGACGACCCGTACCTGCTCGCCAACGCGCTGGTGGCGTTCCTGGAGGGCTGAGAGGACTGAGGGGCCGTGCCGGGGTGAGCGGAGGCTCGGCCGCCGAATGTCTGTGTGGCTGCGAAGGACCCGGGTACCCGGTGACTTCGTAGCCACTACAGCAGGGAGGCGGTCCTCATGGGCCTGGGCGGATGCATCATTCTGATCGCCGCGGGTGCCATCCTCACGTTCGCGACCGACTGGAAGATGGAGGGGGTCAACCTCACCGTCGCCGGAGTCATCATGATGCTCGTGGGACTCATCGGCGTCGCCGTCTTCACCAGCATCGCGCGCCGCAGGCGGGCCGTGGTGCCGCCGGTCGCCCCGACCGCGGTCGACCCCGACCCGCAGCGCCGCGGGTACTGACGCCGTCCGGCGCGTGATGTTCAGCGCGCGAGGGCGGGCGCGTGAGAGCGGGCGCGTGAGCGTCCGGCGCGTGAGGGCGGGCGCGTGATGTCCGGTCTGCGGCGCTTCGGGGTAGTCATGACGGCATGAGACTTCTCGTACGCGACCGCGTCTTCGGCATCGGCGACGACTACTGGATCGAGGACGACCGGGGCCGCAAGGTCTTCCTCGTCGACGGCAAGGCGATGCGCCTGCGCGACACCTTCGAGCTGAAGGACATGCAGGGCAGGGTCGTCATCGACATCCACGCCAAGATGCTCGCCCTCCGGGACACGATGGTCATCGGACGGGCGGGCGAGACGCTCGCCACGGTGAAGCGCAAGCGCCTGTCACTGCTGCGCAACCACTACCGCGTCGACCTGGTCGACGGCACCGAACTGGACGTCAGCGGCAAGATCCTCGACCGTGAGTTCGCCATCGAGTACGACGGCGAACTCCTCGCCGACATCTCCCGCCGCTGGTTCCGCCTCCGCGACACCTACGGCCTCCAGGTAGTACGCGAGGACGCCGACCCCGCGCTGCTGCTCGCCGTAACCGTCTGCGTGATCCGCCTGGCGGAGAAGGAGCGGGGGGACGAGGACTGAGGAGGGGTTGGCGGGGCCGATGAGGGCTGCGGCGAAGCCGCACTCAAGGGACGCGGGGAACTGCGCGACCGGCCACGACGCGCCCGCGCCGGAAGAGAACACGACCGGCCACGACGCCCCCGCGCCGGAAAAGAGCACGGGCCCGGCACCAAACGGCCTAGGCACCGCGCGCCTCAGCGCCGCACCGCCCCCCGCCCCAGCACCCGGTCCTTCAGCGCCGGAAACTGCTCCCGCGTCTCCGCGACCCGCGAAGGATCGACGTCAACCGTAAGGACCTCCTCGCCCTCACCCGCCTCCGCAAGCACCGCCCCCCACGGATCAACGACAACGCTGTGCCCAGCCTGCGGCACGCCCCCGTGCGTCCCACCCGTCCCGCACGCCAGCACGTACACCTGGTCCTCGACAGCCCGCGCCCGCGCAAGCAGCGACCAGTGCTCCCGCCGCCGCGCCGGCCACCCCGCGGGCACCACGAACATCTCGGCGCCCGCGTCGACGAGCCCCCGGAAGAGCTCGGGGAAGCGCAGGTCGTAGCAGGTGGCGAGGCCGAGCGTGGTGTGGGGCGTGCGGACGGTCGTCAGCTCGGAGCCTGCCGCCATCAGCACGGCCTCACCCTTGTCGAAGCCGAAGCGGTGGATCTTCCGGTACGAGGCGGCGAGCTCACCGTCGGGCGAGAAGACGAGCGAGGTGTTGAACAGAGACCCGTCGGACACGGCCCGCTCCGGAATCGACCCCGCGTGCAGCCACACCCCCGCGTCACGCGCCGCCCGTGCCATCGCCTCGTACGTCGGCCCTTCCAGCGGCTCCGCCTCGCTCGCGAACGAGTCGTACGCGAAGGCGCCCGTCGTCCACAGCTCGGGAAGAACGACCAGATCCGATCCCTCCCCGACACTCACTTCCCGTACCAGCGAAGCGACGCGCCGCCTACGGGAATTGACCGGTTCGTCCTCGTCTACGGCGATCTGGATGAGGGAGGCGCGCACACTACCACCGTCCTGGCATTCGAGCCGTTGACACGGCCTACGATCGTCACACGAAAGCACTGCCGGGGTGCCTGCGGGCAGCGTAACTTAACGTCTCAGACACCCACCGCCCGCGTACAACCGCAAGGGGTCCCGTGAGTCTCCATCCCAGCCTGCAAACCTACGCCGATGCCTGGACGCATTCCGTGGAAGCGATATCCGAGCTGGTGTCGCCGCTCGCCGAGGGGGAGTGGAACCGGGCCACCCCCTGCCCGGGCTGGTCGGTGCGCGACATCGTCTCCCACGTCATAGGTCTTGAGTGCGAGATGCTGGGCGACCCGCGACCGATCCACACCCTGCCCCGCGACCTGTACCACGTACAGACGGAGGGCCAGCGGTACATGGAGGTGCAGGTCGACGTGCGGCGCCACCACACCGCGCCGGAGATGACCTCCGAGCTGGAGTACACGATCATCCGCCGGTCGCGGCAGCTGCGGAACGAGTCGCGGGACCCCTCGACGAAGATCCGCGGCCCGCTGGGCACCGAACACACGCTCGAACTGGCCACGCGGCTGCGGGCGTTCGACGTGTGGGTCCACGAACAGGACCTGCGTACGACGCTGCACGCGCCCGGGAACCTCGACTCCCCGGGGGCGTACGTCGCCCGGGACATGCTCCTCGTCGGGCTCGCGAAGGTCGTCGCGGACAAGGCGGGCGCGCCCCCGAACTCGGCGGTCGTCTTCGACGTGAGCGGCCCCGTCGAGTTCCTGCGCACGGTCCGCGTGGACGCCGAGGGCAAGGGCACCGTGGACAACGCACCCTCGCTGGGCCCGCTCGCCACCCTCGCCCTCGACTGGGAGACGTACTTCAGGCTCGCGTGCGGCCGTGCGACGTACGCGTCCGTCGCGGACCGCATCAAGATGGAGGGCGACCACGAACTGGCGGAGGCGATCCTGCGAAACTTCGCGGTGACGCCGTAGCCGAGCCGGGCCGACTTCAAGCCCGTCCGGCGATTGAGGACCGGGGGCCCGGGGGCAGAGCCTCCGAACCAACCTCAGCCCCGCCCCCCGCCCAGCCAGGCGCAGCCTCACGCAGGGACATGCACAGCCTCCACCCGGCTGGCGACGAACCGCTCCCGCTCCCTGCGCACCGCCCGCGACTTGAGCCGCAGAATCTGCCAGACCCCGAGCGCCTCCAGGACGAACACCGCGGAGAACGCCACGCGGTAGTTCTGACCGGTCGCGTCGAGCAGCACACCGATCGCGAGCAGCGTCGTCATGGAGGCGACGAAGCCGCCCATGTTGGTGATGCCCGACGCCGTGCCCTGCCGCTCCGGCGGATTGGCGGGCCGCGCGAAGTCGAAGCCGATCATGGAGGCGGGCCCGCAGGCGCCGAGCACCACGCAGAGGACGACCAGCAGCCACATCGGGGCGTGGTTCCCGGGATGGGCGAGCGTGGCCGCCCAGGCCGTGGCCGTCGCCCCGATGGTGCCGAGCGCCAGCGGGAGCCGGGCCGCGTGGTGCCGGGCCACGATCTGCCCGTAGACGAGGCCGATGACCATGTTGGACAGGACGACGAGCGTGAGCAGCTCACCGGCGCTCGCGCGCGACAGGCCCTGCGCCTCGACGAGGAACGGCAGGCCCCACAGGAGCAGGAAGACCATCGCGGGGAACTGCGTGGTGAAGTGCACCCACAGCCCGAGCCGGGTGCCGGGCTCCTGCCAGGACAGGGTGATCTGCCGCCGCACGTGGGCCGCTCCGCTGTGCGTGGCCGGCTGCGGCTCGTGCCCCTCGGGGTGGTCCTTGAGGAACAGCGTCATCAGGACGAGGACGACGACACCGCAGAGCGCGCTGCCCGCGAAGGCCTGGGTCCAGCCGAGGGAGTGCAGCAGCCGGGCCAGGACGAGGGTCGAGACGAGGTTGCCCGCCATGCCGATGAGCCCGGCGAGCTGGGCGACCATCGGGCCGCGCCGCGCCGGGAACCAGCGGGTGCCGAGCCGCAGGACGCTGATGAAGGTCATCGCGTCACCGCAGCCGAGCAGGGCGCGCGAGACGAGCGCCGTCTCGTACGAGGGGGAGAAGGCGAAGCCGAGCTGTCCGACCGTGAAGAGGACGACCCCGATCGTCAGCACCTTCTTGGTGCCGAGCCGGTCGACCATCAGGCCGACGGGTATCTGCATGCCCGCGTAGACGAGCAGTTGGAGTATGGAGAAGGTCGAAAGGGCGGACGCGTTGACGTGGAAGCGGTCCGCGGCGTCGAGTCCGGCGACGCCGAGGGACGTCCGGAAGACGACGGCGACGAAGTAGACGGCGACCCCGACCGACCAGACCAGCACGGCCTTGCGACCGCCAGGGGGATCACCGGGCAGCGCGACGGGGGCGGAACCCGCGGAACTCATCGGACGTCACCCCGGGCCAGGTTCTGGAACCAGCCGACGTGCCGGGTGACCACGGCGACCGCCGCTTCCGCGTCGCCGCGGCGCAGCGCGTCGAGGATCTCCTCGTGCTCGGCGAGGGTCTTCGCGATCCGGTCGGGGTGGGAGTGCAGCACGGCGACGCCCATCCGCAGCTGCCGGTCCCGCAGCTGGTCGTAGAGGCGCGCGAGGATCTCGTTCCCGCCGCTGCGCACGATCTCCGCGTGGAAGCACCGGTCGGTGACCGCGGCCGCCGCGAGGTCACCGGCGCCCGCCTGCTGCCGCTGCCGGTCAAGGAGCTCCTCAAGGCGGCCGATCAGGCCGGACGGCGCAGGCACCGCCTTGCGCACCGAGTGCGTCTCGACGAGCAGCCGCGTCTCGACGACGTCCGCGATCTCCTGCGCGGAGACGGGGAGCACGAGTGCGCCCTTCTTCGGGTAGAGCCGCAGCAACCCCTCCACCTCCAGCTTCAGGAGCGCCTCGCGCACCGGGGTGCGGGACACCCCCACGGCCTCGGCGAGCTCGCCCTCGGTGAGGAGCGTGCCGCCCTCGTAGCGGCGCTCCAGGACGGCCTGCTTCACGTGGGCGTAGACGCGTTCCGCGGCGGGCGGACGCTTGGCGGCGGGGAGCGGAGCGGCCGGAGCGACGGAAGGAGCGACAGGCGAGTCAGGCGAGGCAGGAGTGATGGGAGAGGCGGGAGCGGTGGCTGGCATGCGCACAGCATAGATACAACAGGTATACGACGGAATCCCCCGTCCGTATGCCGGGCACCTCTACGGAATTAATGGGCTTTACGGCACATCCATCGGCCCCCCTCACTCGTCTACTGAGTGGGCGGCATCCTCATGCAGCCGCAATCCAGGGGCATTTGGAGTATCCAACTTGAATACCGGCATTAAGGGCGTACGTCGCACATCGGCCGTTCTCGTCACCGCGAGCGCGATGCTGGCCGGCGGCGCCCTCACCACTACGGCCCACGCGGCCGCACCGCCGAAGCCGTCGATCGTCGCCAAGGGCGGCTTCGCGATGAACAACAGCACGGGGAAGAGCCTCTTCACCAAGGCCGCCGACACCCGGCGTTCCACCGGCTCGACGACGAAAATAATGACGGCGCGCGTCGTGCTCGGCCAGCGGAACCTGAACCTGGATTCCAAGGTGACGGTCCAGAAGGCCTACAGCGACTACATCGTCAGGAACGGCGCCTCGTCGGCGCGGCTCATCGTCGGCGACAAGGTCACCGTCCGTCAGCTCCTCTACGGTCTGATGCTGCCGTCCGGCTGTGACGCCGCGTACGCGCTCGCGGACAAGTTCGGCAAGGGTTCGTCCCGGGCCGCCCGCGTGAAGAACTTCATCGGCCAGATGAACACGACGGCCAAGAACCTGAACCTGAAGAACACCCACTTCGACTCGTTCGACGGCATCGGGAACGGCAGCAACTACTCGACGCCGCGCGACCTGACGAAACTCGCGAGCAACGCGCTGAAGTACTCGCAGTTCCGCTCGGTCGTGAAGACGAAGTCGACGAAGCAGAAGGTCACGACGAAGAACGGCGGCTACCGCTACATGTCGTGGTCCAACACGAACAACCTTCTCAGCTCCTACCGCGGCGCCATCGGCGTGAAGACGGGCTCCGGCCCCGAGGCGAAGTACTGCCTGGTCTTCGCGGCGACCCGCAACGGCAAGACGGTCGTCGGGACGGTCCTCACCTCGACGTCCGTGAACAACCGCACCGCGGACGCGAAGAAGCTGCTCGACTACGGCTTCAAGGTCGCCTGACGCCCAGCGGTTCTCCGCAGTCGCACGGGAAGGGGCCCGCCGCACTTTCGCGGCGGGCCCCTTCTTCATGCGCTGCGGGTACTGCTACGCCATGCGCTGCGGGTACTGCTACGCCCAGGTCAGCAACCGCTTCGGCCGCTCCAGGATCGCCGCCACATCGGCGAGCACCTTGGAGCCCAGCTCCCCGTCCACCAGGCGGTGGTCGAAGGACAGCGCGAGCGTCGTCACCTGGCGCGGCTTGACCTTGCCCTTGTGGACCCACGGCTGGAGCTTGATCGCGCCGACCGCGAGGATCGCGGACTCGCCGGGGTTGATGATCGGCGTGCCCGTGTCGACACCGAAGACGCCGACGTTCGTGATCGTGACCGTGCCGCCCTGCATGTCCCCGGGCGACGTCTTGCCCGACCTGGCCGTGGAGACCAACGCGCCGAGGGACTCGGCGAGTTCGGGCAGGGTCTTGGCGTGCGCGTCCTTGATGTTCGGCACGATCAGACCGCGCGGGGTGGCCGCGGCGATGCCCAGGTTCACATAGTGCTTCTGGACGATCTCCTGATTCGCCTCGTCCCAGGCGGCGTTGATGCCGGGGTTCCGCTTGATCGCCACGAGCAGGGCCTTGGAGATGAGCAGCAGCGGATTGACCCGCAGCCCCTCGAACGCCTTGTCCTGCTTGAGCTCCTCGACCAGCTTCATCGTCCGCGTCACGTCGATCGTCACGAACTCCGTGACGTGCGGCGCCGTGAACGCCGATTCGACCATCGCCTGCGCGGTGACCTTGCGGACGCCCTTGACCGGGATACGGGTCTCGCGGGCATCCGTGCCCACCGCGGAAGCGGAGGCGGAGGCAGCGCCGGCCGTCGCCCCGGCCTCCGGGGCGGGCGCCCGCGTCACCTGCGGAGCGGGCGCGGAGACGGGCACCGAGGCGGGCTCGGCGGCCGGAGCCACCGCCGCGTGCACGTCCTCGCGGGTGATGATCCCGTCGGGCCCGGACGGGACGACCGCGGTCAGGTCGACGCCGAGGTCCTTGGCGAGCTTGCGGACGGGCGGCTTGGCCAGCGGGCGGGCGCCGTTCCCGTTCACCCGCACCTCCTGCGGGGCCACCGGCTCGGGGGCCGCGACAGGGGCGCCACCGGAGGCGGTGCCGGAGTCCGTGCCGGAGTCGGTGCCGGTGGTTTTGCGGGCCCGCCGCTTCGTCGAGGCCTCGGACACCCCGTAACCCACGAGCACCGGCTGACGTCCGGCGGGCTCGGCCTCGGCGGCAGCCGCGGGCTCGACCGTCCCGCCCTGAGCCGTCACCGGTTCGGGCGCCGCCACAGGCCCCGCCCCGCCCGACACGTCGACCGCGATGATCACCTGGCCGACGTCGACCGTGGTGCCCTCGGGGAAGCGCAGCTCCCGTACGACACCGTTGAACGGGATGGGGAGCTCGACCGCGGCCTTGGCCGTCTCGACCTCGCACACGACCTGGCCGTCGGTGACCTCGTCACCGGGCTGTACGTACCACTTGAGGATCTCGGCCTCGGTGAGTCCCTCGCCCACGTCGGGCATCTTGAACTCGGCAAGAGCGGTGTCAGTCATCGTCGTCACGCCCTTTCCCTCAGTACGCCAGCGAGCGGTCGACGGTGTCGAGCACTCGGTCGAGGCCCGGCAGGTACTCCTCTTCCAGGCGCGCCGGCGGGTACGGCGCGTGATAGCCGCCGACCCGCAGCACGGGCGCCTCCAGGTGGTAGAAGCACCGCTCGGTGATGCGGGCCGCGATCTCCGCGCCCGTGCCCAGGAAGACCGGCGCCTCGTGGACGACGACGAGCCTGCGCGTCTTCTCCACCGAGGCCTGCACCGAGTCGAAGTCGATCGGCGACATCGAGCGCAGGTCGAGGACCTCCAGGGACTTGCCCTCCTCCTCGGCCGCCGCGGCCGCCTCCAGGCAGACCTTCACCATCGGGCCGTACGCGACGAGGGTGAGGTCGCTGCCCTCGCGGGCGACGACGGCCTTGTGCAGGGGGCCGGGGATCGCGTCCTTGTCGACCTCGCCCTTGTCCCAGTACCGCCGCTTCGGCTCGAAGAAGATCACCGGGTCGTCGCTCTGGATGGCCTGCTGCATCATCCAGTAGGCGTCCGCCGAGTTGGAGGGCGAGACCACCTTCAATCCCGGGACGTGCGCGAACAGCGTCTCGGGGGACTCGCTGTGGTGCTCGACGGCGCCGATGCCGCCGCCGTACGGAATGCGGATGACGACCGGCATCTTGACCTTGCCGAGCGCGCGGGCGTGCATCTTCGCGAGCTGCGTGACGATCTGGTCGTACGCGGGGAAGACGAAGCCGTCGAACTGGATCTCCACCACCGGGCGGTAGCCCCGCAGGGCGAGGCCGATGGCCGTGCCGACGATGCCGGACTCGGCGAGCGGGGTGTCGATGATCCGCTCTTCGCCGAAGTCCTTCTGGAGCCCGTCCGTCACGCGGAAGACGCCGCCGAGCTTGCCGACGTCCTCGCCCATGATGAGGACCTTGGGGTCGTTCTCCAGCGCCGTGCGCAGCGATTCGTTGATCGCCTTGGCGATGGGAAGCTTCTGGACAGCCATGGTTACTTGCCCTCCCCGCCCGCGGGCGCGTCCGCGAACGACGCCTGGTAGGCGGCGAACTGGGCGCGCTCCTCGTCCACGAGCGCGTGCCCGTCCGCGTAGACATTCTCGAAGATCGCCATCAGATCCGGATCCGGCATCGCCCGCACCACCTCTCGCACTCGCTTGCCCAACGCTTCGCTCTCGTCGTCGAGTTCCGCGAAAAATCCCTCATCCGCGTGACCTTCGGACTCCAGGTAGGCCCGCAGCCGCAGAATCGGGTCCTTGGCCTCCCAGGCCTCCCGCTCCTCGTCCCTGCGGTACTTGGTCGGGTCGTCGGAGGTGGTGTGCGCGCCCATGCGGTAGGTGAACGCCTCGATCAGCGCCGGGCCCTCGCCCGTACGGGCCCGCTCCAGGGCCCACTTCGTGACGGCGAGCACGGCGAGCACGTCGTTGCCGTCGACCCGCACACCGGGGAAGCCGAAGCCCTGCGCGCGCTGGTAGAGCGGCACCCGGGTCTGCTTCTCGGTGGGCTCGGAGATCGCCCACTGGTTGTTCTGGCAGAAGAACACGACCGGGGAGTTGTAGACCGCGGAGAACGTGAACGCCTCGGCCACGTCGCCCTGGCTGGAGGCGCCGTCCCCGAAGTACGCGATCACGGCCGAGTCGGCACCGTCCTTGGCGACGCCCATGGCGTAGCCGGTGGCGTGCAGCGTCTGCGAGCCGATGACGATCGTGTAGAGGTGGAAGTTGTTGCTGTTCGGGTCCCAGCCGCCGTTGTTCACGCCGCGGAACATGCCGAGCAGGTTGGTCGGGTCCACGCCGCGGCACCAGGCCACGCCGTGCTCGCGGTACGTGGGGAACACGTAGTCGTCGTCCCGGGTGGCCCGGCCCGAGCCGATCTGGGCGGCCTCCTGGCCGAGCAGCGAGGCCCACAGGCCCAGCTCGCCCTGGCGCTGCAGGGCGGTGGCCTCGGCGTCGAATCGCCGGGTGAGGACCATGTCGCGGTACAGGCCGCGCAGCTCCTCGGCGGTGATGTCGGCGACGTACGAGTCGTACACCGCGTTCTCGACCCGCTGGCCCTCGGGGGTCAGCAGCTGTACGAGCTCGGGCTCCGTGCTCTTCTGCGGCGCGGCCTTCTTGGCGCTCGCGCGCTTGCCGCCGCCCGTACTGCTACGGCGCGGTTTGCGCGCGGCGGTGCTCTCCACGGTCACGTGTGCTCCTCCGTCGGTCCGGCTCCCAGGGTTACCGGGTTGGCCAGTGCGGCTCGCCTGGTCCGTGCCCGCGCACGGGGTGGGTGCGACTCAGCCGGGAAACAGGCGTGACAGGTGCCCCGGCAAGCGCCCTGCACAAAGCACGTTACCCAGTGCTTCCCATTTCTGTGAAACCCCATCTGACCTGCGAATTTGCTTGGATTACCAAGTATCTGACTGCTTGGATTTCCGAGTAAACCGAGAAAATCGGGAACACTTCCTGGTCACAGCACTGATCACAGCCTGGCAGGGGGCCGGAACACCGGCACGTTATCCCGGGTACCCCGGCGACGGGAAGGGTTCCGCCCGGGCACGGAAAGAGATCGTGTGTGAGACTGGGCCCGTGCGCGAAGACGGAAAAATTACGGTATTTCTCCTCGACGATCATGAAGTGGTCCGGCGGGGGGTCCATGAGCTGCTGTCCGTGGAGGCCGACATCGAGGTCGTCGGCGAGGCAGGAACCGCGGCGGACGCCCTGGTCAGGATCCCCGCGACCCGGCCGGACGTGGCCGTGCTCGACGTACGCCTGCCGGACGGCAGCGGCGTCGAGGTGTGCCGCGAGATCCGCTCGCAGAACGAGGACATCAAGTGCCTGATGCTCACCTCGTTCGCCGACGACGAGGCCCTCTTCGACGCGATCATGGCCGGTGCCTCCGGTTATGTCCTCAAGGCCATCCGCGGCAATGAGCTGCTCACCGCCGTGCGGGACGTCGCCGCGGGCAAGTCCCTGCTCGACCCCGTCGCCACGGCCCGCGTCCTGGAGCGGCTGCGCGACGGCAACACCGCCAAGGGTGACGACCGCCTGGCCGGCCTCACCGAGCAGGAGCGGAAGATCCTCGACCTGATCGGCGAGGGCCTGACCAACCGCGTGATCGGCGAGCGGCTGCACCTCGCCGAGAAGACGATCAAGAACTACGTCTCCAGCCTGCTGTCCAAGCTGGGCATGGAGCGGCGCTCGCAGGCGGCGGCGTACGTGGCCCGCATGCAGGCGGAGAGGCACTGAGGGACTTACGTCCCTGGTTGATGGGGGCGGGATCCCCTTTTCGGACACCCCGCCGATGAACCAGGGTGGGTGGTATGCCCACCGACGACCAGCTCGCCTTCGAACTGCTCAGCCGCACCGACTACGGCCGGGTGGCGACCAGCATGCGCGCGCTGCCCTTCCTCGCGGCGTCCCGGCACATCGTCGTGGACGGCGCGATCCTGCTGCGCATGCACAAGGGGTACGGCTACCACCAGGCGTGCGTCGGCAGCGTCGTCGCGTACGGCGCGGACAACCTCAATGTCACGAGCGTGCGCGACGTCCGGTGGACCGTCCAGTGCGTCGGCCTCTGCGAGGCGGTGGAGCCGAGCACCGCGGAGCTCGCGCTCTTCGGGCCAGGCCCCCGCTTCGTGGACGGCGACCTGTTCGACCCGGTCTACCTGCGCATTCAGCCGCAGTTCAGCACGGTGCACACCCTGCGGGCGGGCGAGGACCGGACCGGCCACGACCTTCTGCTGCAGTACATGCACTAACCGCTGAGGATGCGGTATTGCGGTATCCGGTATGCGGTATACAGAAGCGAAGACAGAAAGGCCCCCGCCGCAGCGGGGGCCTTTCTCATGCACGCCTCAGAGCTTCACGCCTCAGAGCCCGTTCTCACCGTCACCGGCACCGCCGTCACCCGCGCCGCCGTTGCCCTCGCCCGGGTCCGTCGGGTCGCTCGTGGGGTCCGGCGGGTCCTGGGTGGGCGTGGTCGGGTCGGTGGTGGGATCCGTGGTCGGGTCCGTGGTCGGCGTCGTCGGGTCGTTCGTCGGCCGGGTCGGGTTGTTCGTCGGGTAGTTCGGCTTGGACGTCTGGTTCTGCGGCGGGTCGTAGTCCGTCGCGCCGCCGGTGTCCGTACCCGGGTCCGTCTCGTCGTCCGTCGTCTCGTCGTCCGTGCTCTTGGTCGGTTCCTTGGACTGCGAGTGCTTCGGCGTGGGCGACTTCGTCGGGTCCTTGTGGTCCTTCTTGTCGGCCGCGCTCAGTGCGAACGCGACACCCACCGCGATGGCGATGATCGCGAGCACGGCGATGATCCACATCCGGCCGCGGCCGGACTTGCCGCCCTGGGGCCCGCCGTCGAAGCCTCCGTCGTCGCCCCCGTGCTGACGCAGCATGGGGCTCGGGATCTGCGCGGTCCCCGAGTCCGGGTGCGCCATCGCGGTCGTGCCGGCGACGCCCAGGGCCGAGGTGCCGCCACCCTCGTGCAGCGCGACGGGACCGGTGTTCCAGGTGCCCGTGTGGCTGCCCTGCTCGTGCAGCATCTGCAGCCCGTACTGGACGAGGCCGCGCATCTCCTCCGCCGTCTGGAACCGGTCGTCCGGGTCCTTGGCGAGGGAACGCATGACGAGCCCGTCCAGTTCCGGCGGGGCCGCGTCCGACACCTCGGAGGGCGGCACCGCCTGGTCCTGGACGTGCTGGTAGACGACGGAGAGCGGCGTCTCACCGGTGAACGGGGGCCGCAGCGCGAGCAGTTCGTAGAGCAGACAGCCGGTCGCGTACAGGTCGGAGCGATGGTCGACGGCCTTGCCGAGCGCCTGCTCGGGCGAGAGGTACTGGGGCGTGCCCATGACCATGCCGGTCTGCGTCATCGTCGACTGCGCGCCGTGCAGGGCGCGCGCGATGCCGAAGTCCATCACCTTCACCGCGCCGGTGTTGGTGATGATCACGTTCGCGGGCTTGATGTCGCGGTGCACGATGCCGTGCTGGTGCGAATAGGCCAGGGCCTCGAGTACGCCCGAGACGATGATCAGGGCCTGCTCCGGACCCGGCGCCTCCGCGTTGAGCAGCAGATCGCGGATCGTCCGGCCCTCGACGATCTCCATGACGATGTACGGGACCACGCTCGGCCCGACGACGTCTTCACCGGAGTCGTACACCGCGACCACAGCATGGTGGTTGAGGCCCGCGACGGACTGCGCCTCGCGCGTGAAACGGGCCTTGGAGACCGGGTCCTCCGCGAGGTCGGACCGGAGCAGCTTGACGGCGACGGTGCGGCCGAGACGTACGTCCTCGGCTGCGAACACCTCGGCCATGCCGCCCCGGCCGAGTCTGTGGGTCAGCCGGTAGCGGCCGTCGCCGACCAGCCCGCCGTTACCCCACAATTCGGGCGCGTCTGACATACCGCCGCCAGTCGCCTCGGGGTCGGACGGGCCCTGAGCGCGCTGCGTCTGTGCCATCAGTCCTCGCCGTCGTTTCTGGTCGTGGTACTTGGTGCTGAGTACGTCGCGGTACGGGGTACTCCGACGGGCCACGCTACAGCCTTCGGGCCACCCGCCGGTTCGAGGTGGACCGCACATCAAAGCCTTCACCGGGTGCCACGCGCAAACTTGTAACGCTTCCGAGACGCTTCTTGCGCGTACGGTCACGGAACGGGCACCGAGCTTGACGCGTCATCGTCCTCGGGCAGACTTGGCCTGGAATAAGCGGTAAATCGATCACCAGCCGCGGAGCCGTCCGGCAACCGCGCCGATGGGGGACGCACGAGATGAGCAGCCAGGACGGCGCACAAGGGCGGTATGCGGGGCGTTCGCTGGCCGGTGGCCGCTATCAACTGCGTGATCTGCTCGGCGAGGGCGGCATGGCGTCGGTGCACCTCGCCTATGACACCGTGCTCGACCGCCAGGTCGCCATCAAGACACTGCACACCGAGCTCGGCCGCGAACAGTCCTTCCGCGAACGCTTCCGCCGCGAGGCCCAGTCGGTGGCGAAGCTCACGCACACGAACATCGTGTCGGTCTTCGACACCGGCGAGGACACACTGTCCGACGGCGACTCCGCCGCGGGCGACGGCGCTCCGATGCCGTACATCGTCATGGAGTACGTCGAGGGCAAGCCGCTCGGCTCCGTGCTCGACGCGTCCGTCGCCCAGTTCGGCGCGATGCCGACCGACCAGGCGCTGAAGATCACCGCCGATGTGCTCGCGGCCCTGGAGATCAGCCACGAGATGGGCCTGGTCCACCGCGACATCAAGCCGGGCAACGTCATGATGACCAAGCGCAACGTCGTCAAGGTCATGGACTTCGGCATCGCCCGCGCCATGCAGTCCGGCGTCACCTCCATGACCCAGACCGGCATGGTCGTCGGCACCCCGCAGTACCTCTCCCCGGAGCAGGCCCTCGGCCGCGGTGTCGACGCGCGCTCGGACCTCTACTCCGTCGGCATCATGCTCTTCCAGCTGGTCACCGGGCGCCTGCCCTTCGAGGCGGACTCGCCGCTCGCCATCGCGTACGCGCACGTCCAGGAGGAGCCGGTCGCTCCCTCCTCGATCAACCGCTCCCTGCCGCCCGCGGTGGACGCGATCGTCGCCCGCGCGCTCAAGAAGAACCCGAACGAGCGTTTCCCGACCGCCGACGCCATGCGTGACGAATGCCTGCGCGTCGCCCAGTCCCTCCAGGCCGCGGCCCCCAGCATCGTGCCGGGCGCGCAGACCTCGAGCGGCGCGGGCGTGGGCTCGGCGGTCTTCCCGCCGGTCGACACGTCGCTGCCGCAGAGCGGCCAGGTGCAGACCCCGTACCAGCCGGGTCCGTACGGCCCGTCCACCCCGGCCCCTGCCCCCACTCCCGGCTACGGCTACCCGCAGCAGAGCGGCTACCAGACGCCGCCGCCCGTCAACGCGTACGCGCCGCAGCAGGGCGCGCAGACCCCGCCGCCGTACAACCTCTCGCCGCAGCCGGCGACGTCCGCCTCGGTCGGGGCGGGCGGCACCGACGGCGGCAAGCGTCGGAACATGCCGGTGATCGTCGGCTCGATCGTCGTCGCCCTGCTCGCCATCGGCGGCCTGATCACCGCCCTGTCGCTCAACAGCGACGACGGCGACGGCGGCAAGGAGGCCGGCGGCGACAAGTCGAAGCAGCCGGTCGCCGGGCACAAGGGGCCCGACCGCAACATGACGATGGAGACCGACGAGTGCACCGACCCTGAAGAGGGTTACAACGACGAGAACAAGATCAAGGTCCCTGACTTCACCTTCAAGGACTGGCGCTCGGTCCTGTCCTGCCTCCAGGCGGCCGGCTGGAGCTACGACAAGCGCAAGATCAACGAGAACGCGTACGGCGAGGACACCGTGATGCGGCAGAACCCGAAGGAAGGCACGGAGGTCGACCCGAAGACGCTGGATCTTCAGTTCGACATCTCCACGGGCAACCCTTCCTAGCGGGAGCGGTCCTCTTCCTGCTGCTACGCCGAGGGGCTCGGTACGCGCGATGCGTACCGAGCCCCTCGGCATAGCCGTATCCGCCCCTCCTAGAGGTAGGGACCTCCGGAGCGTCCTGCGATGCCGCCGGTCTCGTCGTCATCGTCGCCGCCGCCCACGCCGGGCGGCAGCGCCCGCCGCATCGACTCCAGCTGGGCCCGCGCCGCCATCTGCTGCGCGAACAGCGTCGTCTGGATCCCGTGGAAGAGCCCTTCGAGCCAGCCAACCAACTGGGCCTGCGCGATGCGCAGTTCCGCGTCGCTGGGCGTCGACTCGTCCGTGAAGGGAAGGGAGAGCCGCTCCAGCTCCTCGACGAGCTCGGGGGCGAGGCCGTCCTCGAGCTCCTTGACGGAGCTGGCGTGGATCTCCTTGAGGCGCACCCGGCTCGCCTCGTCGAGAGGAGCCGCCCGCACCTCCTCGAGCAGCTGCTTGATCATGCTGCCGATGCGCATGACCTTGGCCGGCTGTTCGACCATCTCCGTCACCGGAACCTCGCGGGATTCGTCGTCTCCGCCGCCACCGAGAGCCATTCCGTCCTGGCCCACGACCAGGACATGGGGGCTCTCCGGCGACCGTTCGTTCCTCGGCATCTCCATGCCGCCATTCTCGCGCACCGGTACATCACACGTCGGTAGTGCCCCCATTCCCGGCTGATCCACCCTCAGCCCCGGCGCAACCGCCAACCGAGGAAGCCGAGACCGAGGCCGATGAGGAGCAGGCCGCCGCCGAGGGGCAGGACGTGCAGGTTGGGCAGGACGGGGCCGGCGGGCGGGCGCTCCGGGGGAACGGCCTGGGTGTCCTGATGCCGCTCGACCGAGACCGGCTCCGGTTGCCGAGGAGGCGGGGCGAAGGGCAACGGCGACAGGTCGGGAACGCCCGGCCGCGCCTGCCCCGGCCGCTCACGCCCCTCCCCGGCACGGCTCCCCGCACGAGAGGTCTCGTCGACGGTGGTCACGGTCCGCCCGGGTGGCCGTCCGTCGGCCGCGTACGCCACGAGCCCGGACCCGACCGTACCGAGTACGGCGAGCAGCACCCCCACGACCAGGACCAGGGCCAGAACCAGGCGCCGCCCCACCCACAACCCATCCATCGCGCCGACCCTCCCGCCACCGGGTAACAAGATCAAACCCGCTCACACACCATGCTCAATCGTCACACAGCGCCACAACCCCGGCATCCGGAACCGCCACGAGGCCCCAGGGGCACGAGAAACTGCGCGCCAAGCCCCCGCCGAACCGGCACCCAAAAACGAGCCCCCAGCCACCCCAGGGGCGCGGGGAACTGCGCAACAAGCCCCCACCAGCCCCGCACCCAAAATCGAAACACCCACCCACAAACAAGGGGCGCGGGGAACTGCGCAAAAGCACAGCCACCCGCACCCCACCCCCGCTACCCCAGCCCGCGCCCCCGCTACCGGGTCAAAACCACCTTCCCAATATGCCCACTCTCCTCAAGCACCCGATGCGCCACCCCCGCATCCCGCATCCCCACAGTCCGATCCACAATCGGCCGCACATGCCCCCCACCGATCAACGGCCACACATGCTCCCGGACAGCCGCGACGATCGCCGCCTTCTCCGCCCCCGGCCGCCCCCGCAGCGACGTAGCCGTGACAGCCGCCCGCTTGTTGAGCAGCGCGCCGATGTTCAGCTCACCCTTCGCCCCGCCCTGCATACCGATGATCGCGAGCCGCCCGTTGACCGCGAGGGCCCGCACGTTCCGGTCCAGGTACTTCGCCCCCATGTTGTCGAGGATGACGTCCGCACCGGCCCCGTCCGTGGCCCGCTCGATCTCCTCGACGAAGTCCTGCTCGCGGTAGTTGATGAGGATGTCCGCCCCCAGCTCACGGCAGAACGCCAGCTTCTCCTCGCTGCCCGCCGTGACGGCGACCTTCGCGCCGACCGCCTTGGCCAGCTGGATCGCCATGGTGCCGATGCCGCTCGACCCACCGTGCGCCAGCAGCGTCTCGCCGGGCCGCAGGTGGGAAATCATGAAGACGTTGGACCACACGGTCGAGGTCACCTCGGGCAGCGCGGCCGCCGTGACGAGGTCGACGCCGTCGGGCACGGGCAGCAGCTGACCGGCCGGCACGACGACCTGCTCCGCGTAACCGCCACCGGAGAGCAGCGCGCACACCTCGTCCCCGACCGCCCAGCCGGAGACGCCGGGGCCGAGTGCGGAGATCCGTCCGGCGCACTCCAGGCCGGGGTAGGCGGAGGCACCGGGCGGCGGGTTGTAGAAGCCCTGCCGTTGCAGCAGGTCGGCGCGGTTCACGGCGCTGGCCACCACATCGACGAGCACCTCGCCCTCGCCGGGCACGGGATCGGGGACCTCGGCCCATACGAGCGCTTCAGGGCCGCCGGGTTCGGGGATCGTGATCGCATACATGCTGGCGAGGCTACTCGCGTCACGGGATTCGCACCGGTTACCACCCACCCGATACGCCGCACCGCCCCCGCCCGACACCACGGGCCCCCGGCCCAACCGCGCACAGCCCGCTCCCCGCTCCCCGCTCCCCGAACCCCGTACCGCGCTCGCCGCTCCCCGCTGCTCACCCGCACCGGGGACCCACCTCAGTTGGGCCGCCTCAGCCGGGCCGCCTCAGCTGGGCCGCCTCAGCTGGGCCGCAACGGCTTCACATCGGGTGCGACAGCCGTCCCCGGCGAGGCCCGGACGATCGTGATCAGCCGGTCCGTCAACTGCAGCTTCCCGACCGCCGGATCGTCGTACCCGAGCACCCGATGCCCGCGTACGACACTCACGACCAGGTCGTCCGTCTCCCGTACCCCGAGCCCCACCTCGGCCTTTATCACCGGCCGTTCGACGAGATCGAGCCCGCTGCCCTGTTGGATCAGGTCCTCCATCACCATGCCCGCACTCGGGCTGAGCACGGAGAGACCGAGCAGACGGCCCGCCGCGCTGGCGCTGGTGATGACCGCGTCGGCGCCGGACTGGCGGAGCAACGGCGCGTTCTCCTCCTCGCGCACCGCCGCCACGATCTTCGCCCCACGGTTCAACTGCCGTGCGGTGAGGGCGACAAGGACCGCCGTGTCGTCTCGTTGCGTCGCGATGATGATCTGCCGCGCCCGCTGCACCTCGGCGCGGAGCAGCACATCGCTGCGCGTCGCGTCGCCGATGACGCCCGCGAAACCCTCGGCCGTGGCGGCGTCGATGACTTTCGCGCTCGGATCGACGACGACGATCTGCTCCGGCTTCAGACCGGTGGCGCAGACGGTCTGGATCGCGGAACGGCCCTTGGTGCCGAATCCGACGACGACGGTGTGTTCACGCAAGTTGGACCTCCAGCGGGACAGACGCCACTCCTCGCGCGTCCGTTCCGTGAGCACTTCGAGAGTGGTGCCGACCAGAATGATCAGGAAGAGCACGCGCAGCGGCGTGACCATGAGGATGTTGGTGAGCCGGGCGCTGTCGCTGTACGGGACGATGTCGCCGTAGCCGGTGGTGGAGAGCGTGACCGTCGCGTAGTAGGCGGAGTCGAGGAAGTCGACGCGGCTGTCCGAGTTGTCGTGGTAGCCGCTGCGGTCGATCCAGACGATGAACGTCGTCAGGGCGAGGACCAGCAACGCCATCGCCAGACGGCGGGTGACCTGGCGCAACGGACGTTCGACCTTACGCCGGGGCAGCGCGATCCGGTGCGTTGTGTGCTGCTCTTCGGGGTGACGCGCGATCGCGTCATGCCCGGGAAGTTTCACGTGAAACGCTCCTCGCCGTCAGCGCCCTCAGCGCCGTCCGCCCCGGCTCCGCCGACCGGGCCCGGACCACCGTACGGGCCCGCCCCCGTCCCCACGTCCGGCACCGCCCACGGCAGGTCGAGGATCTCCACTTCCTGCCCCTCCCGCGCCCCGCCCGGCGGCACGACCGCGAGCCCGTCGGCCGCCGCGATGCCGCGCAGCATCGCCGGGCCATTGAAGCGCAACGGCACGGCCCGGTCGGCGCGCAGGGTGACGGGGACGAGGCGGGTGTCGTGCGGGTGGCCCTGTACTGCGTCGCGCAGGGGAGCGGTGTACGTGGAGGGCCCGCCGCAGCCGGACGCGCGCCCGGAGAGCGTACGCAGCAGGGGTTCGGCCAGCGTCAGGAGACCGGAGACGGCGGCGAGCGGATTGCCGGGCAGGCCGACGAGGTGCTGTCCGGGGCGGATGCGGGCCAGCAGCATGGGGTGGCCGGGGCGCACGGCGACGCCGTCCACGAGCAGTTCGGCGCCGATCAGCGCGAGGGTGGGGTGGACGTGGTCGACGGGACCGGACGCGGTGCCGCCCGTCGTGACGATCAGGTCGGCGGTGGACGTGGTGACGGCCTCGCGGAGGGCCTCGGCGTCGTCCCCGAGGCGCCGGACGGCGGTCACGTCGGCGCCCAGCGCGTGCAGCCAGGGCGGCAGCATCGGGCCGAGCGCGTCCCGGATGAGGCCTTCGCCGGGGAGCCCCTCGGCCAGCAACTCGTCGCCCAGGACGAGGACTTCGGCGCGGGGCCTGCGGACCACCGGCAACGTGTCGTACCCGGCGGCCGCGGCCAGCCCGAGCACGGCGGGGGTCACCAGGGATCCTGCGGGCAGGAGGTGGTCGCCGGAGCGGCACTCCTGGCCGCGCGGGCGGATGTCCTGGCCGGTGACCACCTCGCGCCACGCGTGCAGCCTGCCCTTGTCGTCGATGGCACCGTGCTCGCTGCGCAGCACGGCGGTGGCGTCCTGAGGGATGCGCGCGCCGGTCGCGATGCGCACCGCCTCCCCGTCGCGGAGCGCGTCCGGGCGGCCGTGTCCTGCGAGGACCTTGTCGGCGCGTACGTCCCAGGGGCCGGGTCCCGCGACGGCCCAGCCGTCCATCGCCGAGGTGTCGAAGGACGGCAGATCGGTGAGGGCGGTGAGCGGCGCGGCGAGGATCAGGCCGAGGGCCCGGTCGAGGGGGGCCGGGGCGGGCTCGGCCTTCGGCGGCGGAGCGGCCCGCTCCGCTCGGGCGCGGGCGGCGGGCCAGGGCGTGATGTCCCGGTGCTTGCCGTCCGCCGGCTCGGCGCCGGTGGCTGCGGGGCCGACTGCGGCGGGGCCCTGGGAGGCGGGCTTGGGGGCGGACGACGACGCGGACGGCGAGGTGGCCGAGGACGCGGCTGAGGGTGAGGACCCGGGTGAGGACGCGGGCGTGGCGGCGGGCCGGGCGGCCGGGTCGGTCACCGGTGCCGGCCGGGGCACGGCCTCACGGCTGTCACGGTCTCCGTTCACCAGAGCGATCGCCTCGTCGAGCTCGGCGTCCGACGCGGGTTGCCCGGTCATCCGGCGTCCGGCCGTGAGCCGGGCACGGCACCGGGCTTCTCGCCCCGCGCAAGCCCGTGTCCGGGCGCGGCGTCCGACTTCTCCGACCTCTCACCCTGTGCGAGGCCCTGCTCCGACGCGGCACCCGGCTCCTCACTTCGCCCCGGATCCGGCTCAGGCGCCGCCACCGGCACCTCGTCCTGTTGATCCTCGTCCGCCCACCGGGCGGCAAGTGCCGCCGCCTTGCGTGTCGCCTCGGCCACCGCCCCGGTGCCGTCGGCCGTTCCGCCCCGCGCGTCGGCCTGCGCGGCGGCCTGCGCCGCCGCGTATCCGACGAGGAACGTGGTCAGCGGTGCGGCGGGCCTGGCCACGCCGTGCGCGGCGTCGCGGGCGAGGTCGAGGAGGGCGCCGGTGTCGACATCGAGGTCGATGCCCAGCTCGTCCTTGACTGCGGAGATCCATTCATCCAACACGTTGCCATGCTCCCTGATACGGGCTCGGGCGGTGGCGATGTCGTCCCAGGTGTCGCAGTCGAATGCCGCGACGGGGTCGGCGACCCTCGCGAGGTCGAGCCGCGCGGTGAGCACCCGCAACGGCATCCCGGCGAGCCCGCCGGCGGCGAGCGCGGCGATCTCCCGGCACAGCGCGTCCCGCCGGTAGGCAGCGACGAGCGGCTGGTCCCGGCCGCCGGGATCGGTGAGGACCGCCCCGTCCACGCCGCTCCCGCGCAGGGCGGCGAGCAGGCGGCGTACGGTCTGCCCGCCCAGGAACGGCAGGTCGGCCGAGAGCACCACCACCCGCTCCGCGGCCGTGTGGCGGAGCCCCGCGTCGAGCGCGGCCAGCGGCCCACCGCCCGCGGGCTCCTCGCGCGCCCACACCACGGGGGACGCGGTCGGCCTCGGCTCGGCCACCACGACAGTGGTCCCCGCGCCGGAGCAGGCCGCGAGGACCCGGTCGAGCAGCGTCCGGCCGCCGACCCGCACCCCCGGCTTGTCCGCGCCGCCGAGCCGCCGAGCGCCGCCGCCGGCGAGTACGACGGCGTCGTACGGCGGCGCGGCGGGCTCGCGCGAGCCGCCCTCGTTCGTGGTCACCCACTGAGTATGGGCGTACCAAGGATCATTGCCACCCCTGTACGGGGCCTTACCGGCAAGGGACGTGCGTCACTCGCGTACGCCCCTGCTCCTCACACCGACCGCAGCAGCACCGCCGGCTGTTCGACGCAGTCCGCCACGTAGCGCAGGAAGCCGCCCGCGGTACCGCCGTCGCACACCCGGTGGTCGAAGGTGAGCGACAACTGCACCACGTGTCGCACCGCCAATTCCCCCTGGTGCACCCACGGCTTGGGGATGATGCGGCCCACGCCGAGCATGGCCGCCTCGGGGTGGTTGATGATCGGCGTGGAACCGTCGACTCCGAACACCCCGTAGTTGTTGAGGGTGAAGGTCCCGCCGGTGAGTTCCCCCGGCGTGAGCGTCCCCGCCCGCGCCGACTCCGTGAGCCGGATCAGCTCCGCGTTGATCGAGTCGGTCGTACGGGTCTGGGCCTGCCGCACCACCGGAACGACCAGGCCCCGGTCGGTCTGCGCGGCGAAGCCGAGGTGGATGTCGGAGAACTGCCGCACCTCGCGCGCTTCCATGTCCACGGAGGAGTTGAGCATCGGGAAGCGGGTCAGCGCGGCCACGCTGATGCGGGCGAGCAACGCGAGCAGCGACACCTTGGGGGCGCCGGTGCCGTCCCGCTCCGTGGTCGCGGCGTTCATGGCCTTGCGGGCCGCGAGGAGCTCGGTCGCGTCGGCATCGACCCAGCAGGTGGCTTCCGGTATCTCGCGCCGGCTGCGGGCCATCTTGTCCGCGACCAGGCCCCGGATGCCGGTCAGCGCGTGCCGGGACTCGGCACCGGCGCTCCGTGACTCCTGCCCCGCCGCCACCTGGTGACGCGCCTCGGCCCGCCCCGCCTGAGCCCCCGCTCCGGCGCCCGCCTCGGCCGGCGTGCCGCCCGCCCGGCTCGCGCTGAGGGCCGCGTCGACGTCCGCGCGCGTGATGAGCCCGTCCGGTCCTGAGCCCGCGAGGGCGCGCAGATCCACGCCGTTCTCGCGGGCCAGCCTGCGTACGAGAGGGGAGATGACCGGTATGGGGCCGTCCCCGCGTGCGGGGGACGCGACCGGTTCCTGTGCCGCGGGCAGCGGCGCGGTCTCCTGCGGCACAGGGCGCGCGGGCCGCACCCTTCGGCGGCGTGCCGGGGCCGCCGCCGTGCCGTACCCCACGAGGACGTTCCCGGAGGACTCCTCCGCGGCCGTCTGCAGGGCCCGCTCCGCGGGCTCCTCGGGGGCCCTCGACCCGATGGGGCCCACCTCGGCGCCCGCCCCTTCCGGGGCACTCACGGCGACCGTCAACAGCGGCGCCCCCACCGGCAGTTCCGTGCCCTCCTCGCCGAAGCGTGCCGTCACCACGCCCCCGTAGGGACACGGCACCTCGACCATCGCCTTGGCCGTCTCGACCTCGACGACCGGCTGGTCCACTGCCACGACGTCGCCGACCTCGACGAGCCAGCGGACGACCTCCGCCTCCGTCAGCCCTTCCCCGAGGTCCGGCAGCTTGAATTCCAGGCTGTTCACATCAAAAGCAGGGGCCATCTCAGCTCTCCGCCTCCCACTGCAGCCGCGCGACCGCGTCCAGGATCCGGTCGACGCCCGGAAGGTGGTGCTTCTCCAGCATCGGCGGCGGATACGGGATGTCGAAGCCCGCGACCCTCAGCACCGGCGCCTCCAGGTGGTGGAAGCACCGCTCGGTGACCCGCGCGGCGATCTCGCCGCCCGGCCCGCCGAAGCCGCCCGACTCGTGCACGACGACCGCCCGGCCCGTCCGCCGCACGGAGGCGGCGACCGTCTCGTCGTCGAAGGGCACCAGCGAGCGCAGATCGACCACTTCGAGGTCCCATCCCTCGGCCCGCGCGGCCTCGGCGGCCTCCAGGCAGACGGGCACGGACGGGCCGTACGTGATGAGCGTGGCGCTGCGTCCGGGGCGCCTGACCACAGCGCGGCCTATCGGCTCGACGCTCTGCGGGGCGTCCGGATTCCAGTCGGCCTTCGACCAGTACAGGCGCTTCGGCTCCAGGAAGACGACCGGGTCGTCGGAGGCGATGGAGGCGCGCAGCAGCCCGTAGGCGTCGGCGACCGTGGCGGGCGTGACGACATGGAGCCCCGGCGTCGCCATGTAGTACGCCTCGGAGGAGTCGCTGTGGTGCTCGACGCCGCCGATGCCGCCGCCGTAGGGCACGCGGACGGTGATGGGCAGCGGCATCGCGCCCCGGGTGCGGTTCCGCATCCGGGCGACGTGCGAGATCAGCTGCTCGAAGGCGGGGTAGGCGAATGCGTCGAACTGCATCTCGACGACGGGCCGCAGACCGTACATCGCCATGCCGACCGCCGACCCGAGGATGCCCGCCTCGGCCAGGGGGGTGTCCGTGCAGCGGTCCTCGCCGAATTCGGCGGCGAGCCCGTCGGTGATCCGGAAGACCCCGCCGAGCGCCCCGACGTCCTCTCCCAGGACGTGCACGGCAGGGTCCTCGGCCATGGAGTCCCGCAGCGCGCGGCCGAGCGCCTGCGCCATGGTGGCCGGTTTGGTGACCGGTTTCGCCGCGACCGTGGTCATCGCGTCTCCTCCCCGGCCTCTTCGCCGGCCGCTTCCAGCTCGGCACGCAACTGGTCCGCCTGCTCCCGCAGTTGCGTGGTCTGCTCGGCGTACACGTGCGTGAAGAGATCCATGGGGTCGAGCACGGGGTCCTGGTTCATGCGCTCGCGCAGGTCGGCCGCCATGGCCTCCGCGTCGTCGGCCGCTTGTCGCTTCGTCGCGTCGTCCAGGAGTCCGCGCTCCGTCAGCTCCCGCTCCAGGAGCAGGATCGGGTCGTGGTCGCGCCAGGCGTCGACATCGGTGTCCCGGCGGTAGCGCGTGGCGTCGTCGGCGTTCGTATGGGCTTCCATGCGGTACGTGACGGCCTCGACGAGCGTCGGTCCGCCGCCCTCCCGCGCGCGGGAGACCGCTTCGCCCAGCACCTCGTGCATCGCCACCGCGTCGTTGCCGTCCACCAGGCGCCCCGGCATGCCGTACCCCACGGCCTTGTGGGCCAGGGACGGGGCGGCGGTCTGCTTGGCGAGCGGCACGGAGATGGCGAAGCCGTTGTTCTGTACGAGGAAGACCACCGGGGCCTGCCACACCGCCGCGAAGTTCAGCGCCTCGTGGAAGTCGCCCTCGCTGGTGCCGCCGTCGCCGACCATGGCGAGCGCGACGACGTCGTCGCCCTTGAGCCGGGCGGCGTGCGCGAGGCCCACGGCGTGCGGCAGCTGGGTCGCGAGGGGGGTGCTCAGGGGCGCTATGCGGTGCTCGCGCGGGTCGTACCCGGTGTGCCAGTCGCCGCGCAGCAGGGTCAGCGCGCTCATGGGGTCGAGTCCGCGGGCGACCACGGCGAGGGTGTCGCGGTAGCTGGGGAAGAGCCAGTCCCGCTCCCGCAGGGCGAGCGCGGCGGCGATCTCGCACGCCTCCTGCCCGGTGCTCGACGGGTAGACCGCCAGCCTGCCCTGCTTCGTCAGAGCCGTCGCCTGCGTGTTGTAGCGGCGACCGCGCACCAGCTCCGCGTACAGACGGCGCAGCAGACCCGGGTCGGCCTTCTCCGCGGCCGCGGTGCCGAGGACGCGGTACGGCTCCGCGTCGGGAAGCAGCGGCGCGGGGTCGGTCCTGGGCTGCCAAGTGGGGGGCGGGGTGGGCCGGTAGGCGCCCCGCCGCTCCATGACCGTCATGACGGCACCTCCTGTGGGAAGCGGTCTCCACATGGGAGTGGGAAGAGGCACGCCGATGTGAGGCGCCTCACCTACCGATTGTTCGGTCGTCGGCACATTTTGGCTACAGGCACCTTCAGGCTGTGGACAAACGGTTCTCCACAGCCTGGGATGGATGCAGTACGTCCATGGTAGGGAGGCGGGGGGACATGGCTTCTGAACGAATGGCCGAGGGGCAGGACGGCGACCGCACCGGGCCCGGCGAACCGGAGGACGACGTTCCCGAGCCCCGCTTTGCGGAGCCCCGCTCTCCGGAAGTCCGCGCTCCGGACTCCCGTCCCCCGGAACCCCGGCCCCTGGACGCCATCGACCACGACATCCTGCAGATCCTGCATACGGACGGTCGCGCGTCGATACGTTCCGTGGCCGAGCGCGTCCACGTGTCGCGCGCCAACGCCTACGCCCGCATCAACCGCCTCATCGACGACGGCGTCATCCGGGGCTTCGGGGCGCGGATCAACCACGAGCGCGCCGGGCAGGGCGCGTCCGCGTACATCACGCTCAAGATCGTGCAGAACACCTGGCGTACGGTCCGCGAGCATCTGCGCGCACTGCCCGGTGCGACCCACATCGCGCTGGTCAGCGGTGACTTCGACGTACTGCTCCTGGTGCACACGCCGGACAACCGCGCCCTGCGGGAGCTGGTGCTGACCCGGCTGCAGTCCATCCCCGAAGTCCTCAGTACGCGTACGTTGCTGGTCTTCGAGGAGGACGACATGGAGCCGGAGGGCTGACCCCGCAGGAGCCCGGAAGCGGGCGCCGGGCAGGCCTCAGCGGTCGGTGCGCAGCCCGGCGAAGGCCAGCTGCACGACCGCGTCAGCGATCTGCTCACCGTTGGCGGCGCCCCGGCTCTCCGGCCGGTACCACTCCACGATGGAGTTGATCATCCCGAAGAGGAGGCGGGTGGCCAGCCGCAGATCGCCGTCGGAGCGCAGGTCGCCGTCGGCGGCGGCCTGCTTGAGCAGTTCGGCCACCTGCTGGTCGAACTCCCTGCGCCGCTCCATGGCCCACCGTTCGGTGTCCGTGTTGCCGCGCACCCGCAGCAGCAGCGTCACGTAGGGCAGCTCGGCGACCAGCACCTCCACCGTGCGGCGCGTCACATACTCGAGGCGCGCCACCGCACTGCCCACGCGCGCGTGCTCCTCGGTGAGGATCGCGAAGAGGCCGTCGAGCGCCCGGCTCACCGCGCGGCGCAGCAGTTCCTCCTTGCCCGCCACGTGGTGGTAGATCGAGGACTTGGAGATGCCGGCCGCCTTGGAGAGGTGCTCCATGGACGTGCCGTCGTAGCCGCGCTCGTTGAAGACCCGGACGGCCACGCTGAGCAGCGTCTCCGGGGTGTACGTGTCCCGGCGGGCGGTGGTCATGAGTACTCCTCTCGCACGGCCTGGCGCCGCAGTGCCTGGGAGGGCGCGTAACGCCCGGTGGGGTACTCGTCGTGCAGGGCGTCGAGTGCTTCGGCCACCCGGTACGCGGTCAGCCGACGGCCCCATTCGAGCGGTCCGACGGGGTAGTTGACGCCGAGCCGCATGGCGGTGTCGATGTCATCCGCGGCGGCGACCTCGCGCCCCACGGCGTCGAGGGCGAAGTCGACGAGCATCCAGACGGTGCGGGCCACGATCATCCCGGGAGTGTGCCCGATGACGCTGACCTTCTTGCCGAGCGCCTGGAAGAGGCCGACCGCCTCCTTCAGCGCCTGTTCACTCACCCTGCTCGACGGGGCGAGCGCGATCCTGGTCGCAGCGCGGTAGTCCAGGGCGAGGTCGAAGTGGATGGTGGGCTCCGCCGCGGCGTCGGCGGCCGTGCCGTCGGCCAGGGCGAGCCGGGCGCCGCTGGGCAGCTCGATGAAACCGGGGCAGTCGGGGATCCCTTCGCCGCGGCCGACCCGAATACCGGCCTCGCCCATCAAGTCGGACAGCGCGCCGGCCGGGAAGAGGTCGCCGTGGACGGCGACGGACGCCGGGGCCTTCTCGGCCGGCGCGGTGTGCGGCTGCGCGCGCCGGGCGTCCTCCCCGTACGCGTACCAGCCCTGCCCCGACTTCCGGCCGAGGCGGCACGACTCGACGAGGCGGCGCTGGGCCAGCGAGGGCGTGAACTTGGGGTCCTGGAAGAAGGATTCCCAGACGGAGCGCGTGACGGCCTCGTTCACGTCCTGGCCGATGAGGTCGGTGAGCTCGAAGGGGCCCATCTTGAAGCCGCCGCACTCGCGCAGCACGGCGTCGATCGTGGCGGGGTCTGCGACCCGCTCCTCGTACAGGCGCAGGGCCTCGGCGTAGAAGGGGCGTGCGATGCGGTTCACGATGAAGCCGGGGGTGTCCGCGCAGCGCACCGGCGTCTTGCCCCAGGCTTTCGCGGTGTCGTACGCGCGCGTGGCCGCGTCCTGGTCCGTCGCGAAGCCGCTGACCACCTCGACGAGGGGGAGCAGGGGCGCCGGGTTGAAGAAGTGCAGGCCGACGAAGCGGCCCGGGTGGCGCAGCGGGCCCGCGACGGCGGTCACGGAGAGGGACGAGGTGTTGGTGGCGAGCAGACAGTCCTCGGGGACGATCTCTTCGAGCTCCTGGAACAGCCGCTGCTTGACGTCCAGTTGTTCCAGGACCGCCTCTATGACGAGGCCGCAGTCCGCGAGCTCCGCGAGGCTTTCGGCCGGAAGGAGCCGGGCGCCGGCCGCGGCACGGTCCTCGGCGGCGAGGCGGCCCTTCGTGACGAGCCGGTCCAAGCGGGCACCGATCGCCTCGGCCGCCGCCTGCGCGCGGTCGGGCACGGCGTCGTACAGCCGCACGGGGTGGCCCGCGACCAGGGCGACCTGGGCGATGCCCTGCCCCATGGTTCCGGTACCGACCACGGCAACGGCGCTGCTGAGCTCGAGTGCTGTCATGCTCGCGATCCTCCCGTACGGCCCGGCGGCCGCGGGGTTCGGGGGTGGCCGCGAAGAAGTTGTCCACAGGTTCGGCGGACCCCCTTGTCCCGACCGATCGTTCGGTTACTCTAGCTCTGTCAGAGCGTTCCTGCCCCCCGTCCCCGCCCAGCTCGCTGGCTCGATGAAGAGCCCACGAGGAGGAGTTGGTCCCGTCATGGCCGCCGAACTCACCGCGCACCAGTTGATCGCCAAGCACCGGCCCACCCTCGACCAGGCGCTGGAGACCATCCGCTCGCGCGCGTACTGGTCCCCCCACCCCGAACACCCCAAGGCGTACGGCGAGGACGGCAGCCTGAGCCTGCCCGAGGGCAAGGCCGCCTTCGACGCCCTCCAGGGCACCCGCTTCGACCTCGACCAGCCCGGCACGGACGACTGGGTCGGCGGCGAAGTCTCGCCGTATGGACCCGAGTTGGGGATCACCTATCCCCACCCGGACATCGACACCCTGCTCCCCGCGATGCGCGCCGGCATGCGCGCGTGGCGTGACGCGGGCCCGGAAGTGCGCGCGGCGGTGTGTCTGGAGATCCTGGCGCGGATCAGCGCCCGCACGCACGAGTTCGCGCACGCGGTCATGCACACCAGCGGCCAGGCGTTCATGATGGCCTTCCAGGCGGGCGGCCCGCACGCCCAGGACCGCGGCATGGAAGCGGTCGCGTACGCGTTCGCCGAGCAGACCCGCACCCCCGACACCGCCGAGTGGAGCAAGCCCCAGGGCAAGCGCGACCCGCTCGCGCTGAACAAGCGCTTCACGCCCGTCGCGCGCGGCATCTCACTCCTGATCGGCTGCAACACCTTCCCGACGTGGAACGGCTATCCGGGCCTGTTCGCCTCGCTCGCGACCGGCAACCCCGTCGTGGTCAAGCCCCACCCGCGCGCTGTCCTGCCGCTGGCGCTGACGGTCCGGATCGCCCGCGAGGTCCTCACCGACGCGGGCTTCGACCCGAACCTCGTGTGCCTGGCCGCCGAGCGGCCCGGAGAGGGCATCGCCAAGACCGTCGCCCTGCGCCCCGAGATCAAGATCATCGACTACACCGGATCGACGTCGTTCGGCGACTGGCTGGAGGCCAACGCCCGTCAGGCGCAGGTCTACACGGAGAAGGCCGGGGTCAACACCGTCGTCGTCGAGTCGACGGACAACTACAAGGGAATGCTGGCCAACCTCGCCTTCTCCCTGTCGCTGTACAGCGGCCAGATGTGCACCACCCCGCAGAACCTCCTGATCCCGCGCGACGGCATCCAGACGGACGCGGGCGCCAAGTCGTACGACGAGGTGGTGTCCGACCTCGCGGCCTCGGTCAACGGCCTGCTCGGCGACGACGCCCGGGCGAACGGCGTCCTCGGCGCCCTGGTCAACCCGGACGTCAAGGCCCGCCTGGAAGCGGCGGCCGGCCTCGGTGAAGTCGCGCTCCCCTCGCGGGAGATCACCAACCCCGACTTCCCGGACGCCGTGGTCCGCACCCCGGTGATCGTCAAGCTGGACGGCGCCAAGCCGGACGCCGAGGCTGCCTATCTCAGCGAGTGCTTCGGCCCGGTCTCCTTCGCGGTCGCCGTCGATTCGGCGGCGGACGCCGTGGAGCTGCTGCGCCGCACGGTGCGCGACAAGGGAGCGATGACCGTCGGGGCGTACACGACGTCGCAGGAGCTCTCCGCCGCCGTGGAGGAGACCTGCCTCGAAGAGTGCGCCCAGCTGTCCCTGAACCTCACGGGCGGTGTCTATGTGAACCAGACGGCGGCGTTCTCGGACTTCCACGGCTCCGGTGGGAACCCCGCGGCGAACGCCGCCCTGTGCGACGGCGCTTTCGTCGCCAACCGCTTCCGCGTGGTGGAGATCCGCAAGGACGCGTGACGGCGAAAGGCTCCGGGCCCCCGTACGGGTTCCGGGGCCATGCGGGCTCCGGCACCGTGCGGACGGCCGCCGGAGATGTCAGCTCGGCATCTCCGGCGGCCGTCCCGCCGAAGCCGACCAGTGGAACAGCGTCATGCCGACGCTCGTCGCGAGGTTGTAGCTGGAGACCTGGGGACGCATCGGCAGGGACACCAGGTGGTCCGCGCGGTGCCGCAGCTCCGCGGAGAGACCGCTGCGCTCGGACCCGAAGGCCAGCACGGCGTCGTCGGGCAGCTTCAGGCCCCTGATGTCCTCGCCCTCCGCGTCGAGTGCGAACACCGGGCCCGGCGGCAGACCGGCCACGTCCACGCGCTCCACGGCCGTCGCGAAGTGCAGACCCGCGCCACCCCGTACGACCGTGGGATGCCAGGGGTCGAGGGTCCCGGTGGTGACGACCCCGGTCGCCCCGAACCCCGCGGCGAGCCGGATCACGGCCCCGGCGTTGCCGAGGTTGCGGGGATCGTCGAGCACGACGACCGGCGCCGATCTGGGCAGTTGCGCCAGAGCTTCGAGATTGGCCGTACGGGAGGGACGTACCGCGAGCGCCGCCACGGCCGTGGGGTGCAGCCTCGGCACAAGGGCGCGCAGCCGCTCGGCCGGAATCTCCACCAGGAGCGCACCGAGCGCTTCCGTCACGTCCGGCGCGAGCTCGTCCGCGAGGGCCAGGGCGGCTGACCGGTCACCGGTCAGCGCGACCGGCACCCGCGCGCCGAAGCGCAGCGCGTGCTTGAGCGCGTGGAAGCCGTCGAGCAGGACGGAGGTCTCTGCGAGTCCGCGCCAGGCGCGTACGGCGCCCTCGGGGTCCACCCCGTCAGCCCCGTCCGCCCCAGCCGTCCCGTCGGCCCTGTCCGCCCCGTCCGCCCTGGTCATGGAGTAAAGCCTACGTGCGCGGTCTCGGTGGGCTCCTCGTCCTGCTTGCCGCCCAGGGCACGCTGCTCCGGCACACCACCGTCGCCGTCACCGGTGACGTGCCGCGGGCGGGAGAGCGGAAGACGGGATACCGCCCCTTCACGCGCGCGTGCCGCCCAGCCGCCCAGTCGGCGAAGGAACGACGTCGGCAGGAACACCGCGTCGGCCGCGATCATCGCGAGCGAGAAGAACGGCAGCCCAAGGACGACCGCGATCACCGCGTGCTCAGCGATCATGGCCGCGAGCAGAACGTTCTTGACCCTGCGGTTGAAGAGCGTGAACGGGAAGGCCACCTGCACGGCGACCGTTCCGTACGTCACCAGGAGCACCATGACGCCGTGGGACGACAGCAGGTCGGAGAGCGCGGGCCAGGGGGAGAAGTAGTCGAGTTTCAGCGGGTAGTAGACGGCTGTGCCGTCCTGCCAGCGGCTCCCCTGGATCTTGTACCAGCCCGCTGTCGAATAGATCAGACAGGCCTCGAACATGATCACAACGAGGCCCGCGTTGTGGGCGAGATTGCCCACGACGTCGAGCAGCTTGCGCAGCTCACCGCGCGGGGCGCGCCACCCCACGGCCCACCACAGGCCGTGCACCAGCAGGAGCCCCCAGAAGAAGAGCAGCCACCCACCGTGGATCTCCCCCATGAACGTCACCGCGGACAGGCCGAGCCCGCACACCCACCACAGGGCGGGCCCCGCCCGGTCGGCCGGTTCGACGCCCTCCCCGCGCGCGCGTGCCGCTCGCCGCGCGTCCAGCGACCACACCTGGCCGCAGCGGGTGAAGACCAGGTAGGTCGCCATCAGGTGGATGACGTTGTCGCCGCCGTCCCCCATGAAGATGCTGCGGTTCTGCAGCGAAAGGACGCCGATCATGAAGAGCACGGACATCGCGCGGGTGTGCCAGCCGAGCAGCAGCAGGACGGCACTGACCATGGCGAGCGCGTAGACGACCTCGAACCAGAGCTGCCCGTCCGACCACATCAAGGCGGTGAAGGCGCCGTTGCTCGCGGTGAGTTGCTGCGCCATCTCCCAGTTCCATGGGCCGTCGGGCCCGTACAACTCCTGGCGATGGGGGAGTTCGCGCAGCAGGAAGAAGAGCCAGGTGACGGAGAAGCCGATGCGGATCACCGCGGCCTGGTACGGGCCGAGGGCGTATCCGGTGACCTTGTTGATGCCCTGCGCCAGCGGGCGTTCGAACCGGCTCACCGGGCGGTCCTCCGCATGTGTGCGGCCCTCTCGTGCCTGTCCGGCTCGTCACTGAGCGGCAGATCACCGGGCTTCACCGGCCACCAGGGGAGCAGCCGGTACGAGGGCTTGGTGGAGATCTTCTCCTCACTCCACTTCGGCGGCCGCACGTTCGTGATCTTCGAGCGCACCTGAACACTCGCGATCTCGTCACCCTTGCCGCCCGGTGCCTCCCGGTCGAGCCGCATGTACGCGATCCGGCGGACGTAGCGCTCGGAGAGCTGTCCGCGCAGACCGACGGGACGATTCTTCGCGTCGTGTGAACCCACGTAGAAGTCCCAGGCCCTGCGGAGTTCGTTCTGTTGCGTATGGCTGGGCAGCAGGCTGCCGTCGATACCGGCGCCGTCCTGCGCGGACAGGTCGTACCAGTCCGTGGTCCGCACGCCCCCGTCGGCCGTACGGAGTTCCGCGCGGGCCTGCACCGCGACGTTCTGCTGGAGCGGGTTGGGCGCGAAGAGCTTCCAGTTCTGCTCGAACTCCGGATAGATCCACTCGTCGACCACGTCACCGTGCTGCTTGGTCACCGTGTTCGCGGGCGCGACATGGAGGAAGAGCATCCCTATGTGGACGCAGGCGGCCACGGCGACCACCACCAGGGCGCACGCCGCCGCGATCTGGTAGCCGAGCTTGAGCCCGGCGATACCGACCCGGGCTTGCGGCTCGGCGGCCACGTCGGGCTCGGGCGCCGCGTCGGGCTCGGGTCCACCACCCGAGCCCTTGTCGTACCCGTCCATCGCGCCCCGTTCCCCGATCGCCCACCGAACCCTGCCGCCGGAACGGTACTCAGGCCTGCCCGCCACGCACAGCGTCCGTGAAGTTATCCACAGGGTTGACACCTTATGGCGGAGGGCCGCACCATTGAATTCAACGAACCGAACGATCGGTCGGGCGGTTCGCATCAGGTCAAGGGGGACCGAGATGGCGACAGCAGCCGCACACCGGGCGGCGACGACGGAGCCGGACGAGGCTGCCGCGCGCACGGCGGAGCAGCAGGCCGCGTTCGACGCGGCGGTCGCCGCCGACGAGCGCATCGAGCCGCGCGACTGGATGCCGGACGCCTATCGCGCGTCCCTGGTCCGCCAGATCGCCCAGCACGCGCACTCCGAGATCATCGGCATGCAGCCGGAGGCCAACTGGATCACCCGCGCCCCGTCCCTGCGGCGCAAGGCGATCCTCATGGCCAAGGTGCAGGACGAGGCCGGTCACGGCCTGTATCTCTACAGCGCGGCCGAGACCCTCGGCACCAGCCGCGACGAGCTGCTCGACAAGCTGCACTCCGGCCGCCAGAAGTACTCATCGATCTTCAACTACCCGACGCTGACCTGGGCGGACGTCGGCGCGATCGGCTGGCTCGTGGACGGCGCGGCCATCACCAACCAGGTCCCCCTGTGCCGTTGTTCGTACGGCCCGTATGCACGCGCGATGGTCCGCGTCTGCAAGGAGGAGTCCTTCCACCAGCGCCAGGGGTACGAGTCGCTGCTCGCCCTCAGCCGCGGCACCCAGGCCCAGCACGACATGGCACAGGACGCGGTCGACCGCTGGTGGTGGCCCTCCCTGATGATGTTCGGCCCGCCCGACGACGAGTCCTCGCACTCCGAGCAGTCGATGACATGGAAGATCAAGCGCCACTCGAACGACGAGTTGCGCCAGCGCTTCGTGGACATCTGTGTCCCCCAGGCCGAGTCGCTCGGGCTGACGCTCCCCGACCCGGACCTGGTGTGGAACGAATCCCGGGGGCACTACGACTTCGGCGCGATCGACTGGACCGAGTTCTGGGACGTCCTCAAGGGCAACGGCCCGTGCAACGACCAGCGCATCACCCAGCGCCGACGCGCCCATGAGGAGGGCGCCTGGGTCAGGGAGGCCGCAGCCGCGTATGCCGGGAAACAGACGGCCGGGAAAAGGACGGCCGGCGAGCAGGGGGCCGATGCGCGGACAGCCGGGCCCGCGCGGCAGACGGACGCGACCGGCACGCACGGCGAGGCCGCACAGCACGGAGAGGCGACAGCATGAGCAGCTCGACCGACTGGCCGCTGTGGGAGGTGTTCGTCCGCTCCCGCCGCGGGCTCTCCCACACCCACGCGGGCAGCCTGCACGCCCCGGACGCGCAGATGGCCCTGCGCAACGCCCGCGATCTGTACACGCGCAGGAGTGAGGGCGTCTCCATCTGGGTCGTGCCGTCCGCCGAAGTCACCGCCTCCTCACCGGACGAGAAGGACTCCTTCTTCGAGCCGGCCGGCGACAAGCCCTACCGCCACCCCACGTTCTACGAGATCCCGGAAGGGGTGAAGCACCTGTGACCGCCCCGGCCCCCCGCACGGCGAGCGCCCCGGACCTCCCCGCCTCGGCACTCCCCGCCCTGGCCCTCGGCGACGACGCCCTGGTGCTCTCCCACCGCCTGGGAGAGTGGGCGGGACACGCCCCCGTCCTCGAAGAGGAAGTGGCGCTGGCGAACATTGCCCTCGACCTGCTCGGCCAGGCCCGCATCCTGCTCTCCCTGGCAGGCGACGAGGACGAGTTGGCGTACCTCCGCGAGGAGCGGGCCTTCCGCAACCTCCAGCTGGTCGAGCAGCCGAACGGCGACTTCGCCCACACCATCGCCCGCCAGCTCTACTTCTCCACCTACCAGACCTTGCTGTACGGCCAGTTGGCCGCGGGAGACGGCGAGTTCGCCCCCTTGGCCGCGAAGGCCGTCAAGGAGGTCGCCTACCACCAGGACCACGCCGAGCAGTGGACCCTGCGGCTCGGTGACGGCACGGACGAGAGCCACGAGCGGATGCGGCGCGGCCTCGCCGCGCTGTGGCGGTACACCGGCGAGATGTTCCAGCCGGTGGCAGGTCTTGCCGTCGACTGGCAGCGGTTGCGCAAGGCCTGGACCGCGTCGGTGACGGCGGTCATCGAGCAGGCGACGCTGACCGTGCCCGAGGGACCGCAGACCGGGGCGTGGACGGCCGGAGCCGGCCGTCAGGGCTTGCACACCGAGCCGTTCGGCCGGATGCTCGCCGAAATGCAGCACCTGCACCGCAGCCACCCGGGGGCGTCATGGTGAAGACCGCGCCCACCGCGCTGGAGGCGGAGCTCCTGGCCCTCGCGGGCTCGGTGCCCGACCCCGAGCTGCCCGTGCTCACCCTGGCCGAGCTCGGCGTGGTGCGCGGCGTGCGGGTCCTCGCCCCCGGCAGGGTCGACGTCGAGCTGACCCCCACGTACACGGGTTGCCCGGCGATAGAGGCCATGACCGCCGACATCGAGCAGGCCCTGCACGAGCACGGCATGGCCGAGGTCTCCGTGCGCACGGTCCTCTCCCCCGCCTGGTCGACGGACGACATCAGCGCCGAGGGCCGCCGCAAGCTGGCCGAGTTCGGCATAGCGCCTCCGCGCTCCCACGCGGCGGACGGCCCGGTCCCCCTGAGCCTGTCGATCCGCTGCCCGCACTGCGGCTCGACCGACACGGAACTGCTCAGCCGGTTCTCCTCCACGGCCTGCAAGGCGCTGCGCCGCTGCGCCTCCTGCCGTGAACCCTTCGACCACTTCAAGGAGTTGTGATGGCCCGCTTCCACCCGCTCCGGGTAGCGGCGGTCGACCGGCTGACCGACGACTCCGTGACGCTGACGTTCGACGTACCGCCCCCGCTGCGCGAGGAGTTCCGCTTCGCCCCGGGCCAGCACCTCGCCATCCGCCGCCTCGCCGACGGCACCGAGATCCGGCGTACGTACTCGATCTGCTCCCCGGCCCCGTCCCCCGACGCCCCGGACGAGCCCCGCACCCTGCGGGTCGGGGTGCGCCTCGTCGAGGACGGCGCCTTCTCCACGTACGCCTTCAAGGAAGTCGCCGCCGGTGACGAGCTGGAGGTGATGACGCCGGCCGGCCGCTTCACGCTGGACCCGGCGCCCGGCCACTATGCGGCGATCGTCGGCGGCAGCGGCATCACACCGGTGCTCTCCATCGTCACGACCCTCCTGGAGCGCGAGCCGAAGGCGCACTTCTGCCTCATACGCAGCGACCGCACGGCCGCCTCGACGATGTTCCTGGAAGAGGTCGCCGACCTCAAGGACCGCTGGCCCGGCCGGTTCCAGCTGGTCACCGTGCTCTCCCGGGAGGAGCAACAGTCCGGCCTCGATTCCGGACGGCTCGACGAGGAGCGGCTCATCCGGCTCCTGCCCGCGCTGCTGCCCGTGGCGGAGATCGAGGGCTGGTTCCTCTGCGGTCCGTACGGTCTGGTGCAGGGCGCGGAGCAGACGTTGCGCGGTCTGGGCGTGCCCCGCCGCCGCGTCCACGAGGAGATCTTCCACGTGGACGACGGCCTCTCCACCGCGTCCTCGTCCCCTGCGGCCGCCATGGCCGCCGCGCCCGCTCACAGCACGGTGACGGCCACGCTCGACGGGCGCTCCGGCACCTGGCCCGTCCTGGAGGGCGAGACGCTCCTCGAAACGGTGCTGCGCAATCGTGCCGACGCGCCCTACGCCTGCAAGGGCGGGGTATGCGGGACCTGCCGTGCCTTCCGTGTCTCGGGTGAGGTGCGGATGGACCGCAACTTCGCGCTGGAGCCGGAGGAGACGGAGGCCGGGTATGTGCTGGCATGCCAGTCCCGGCCGGCCACGGACACCGTGGAGCTGGACTTCGACCGCTGAGCCCGCCCTCCCCGGCCGGAACCCCGCCTTGACCCACTCCTCCCGCCCTGTTCCCTTCCCATAGAACCTGTTCTATCTTGACGCCCCGTCAGGTGCGAGCGGGCGGAATGGACGGAACAAGCAGAGCAGGCAGAGCAGACAGAACAGGCAGAACAGGCAGAACAGGCAGAACAGGCAGAACAGGCAGAACAGGCGACGGAAGCGTCGGTCGGCCGGTGCGCGGGAGGACAGGCAGTGGACTTCACCTTCACCGAGGAACAGCAGGCCGTGGTCGAGACGGCGAAGGCGCTCTTCGCCGACGTCGCGCCGGACGGGGTACCGAGCCCCGCCCGCACGCCCGGCGCCGTCGCCGAGGACTTCGACCGCGCCCTGTGGTCCCGGCTCGCCGACGCCGACCTGCTCGGCATCCTCATCGGCTCCGAGCACGGCGGCGTAGGTCTGGGCCCCATCGCGCTCTGCCTGGTCCTGCGGGAGGCGGCGAAGGTCCTGGCGCGCGTGCCACTGCTGGAGAGCAGCGCCGCCACGGCCGCCGTACAGGCCGACGGCGGGGACGAGTTGCGGCGCAGGATCCTCCCGGCGGCCACCCGGGGTGACCTGGTCCTGACGGTCGCCGCCAACGGCCTCAGCGGGCACGACCCGGCCGAACTGGCCGTGACCGCACAGCGCGACGGCGACAGCTGGGTCCTGGACGGCCTGCAGACGGGCGTGCCCTGGGCGCACAACGCCGATCTCGTCGTCGTGCCCGCGCGCGAGTCCGAAGGACGCACCGTCCTCGCGTTCGTGCCCCGCGACCACGAGAACCTCGCCCTCGCCGAACAGTTCTCCACCACCGGCGAACGCCTCGGCGAACTCCGCCTGGAAGCGGTACGCGTCGCCGCGACCGACGTCATCGAGGCCGACGGAGCCTGGGACCGGTTGCGGGATCTGCTCACCACCGGGACCTGCGCGCTCGCCCTCGGCCTCGGCGAGAGCGTTCTGCGCATGACGAGCGAATACACCGGCAAACGCGAGCAGTTCGGCCACCCGGTGGCCACCTTCCAGGCCGTGGCCGTGCAGGCCGCCGACCGCTACATCGACCTGCGCGCGATGGAGGTCACCCTCTGGCAGGCCGCCTGGCGCATCACCACCGGAGCGGACAGCGCCCTGCCCATGTCGGGAGACGTGGCCGTCGCCAAGATCTGGGCTTCGGACGGCGTACGAAGGGTCGTGCAGACGGCCCAGCACCTGCACGGCGGCTTCGGAGCGGACACCGACTACCCCCTGCACCGCTATCACGCCTGGGCCAAGCAGCTGGAGCTGTCCCTCGGCCCGGCCGCGGCCCACGAGGAGGCGCTGGGCGACCTACTGGCCGCCCACGCCCTCGGCTGAGCCGCCACAGCTCACCGCTGAGCCGCCACAGCTCACCGCTGAGCCGCCTCAGATCACCGTGCCCGGCTGGCCCTTGTCGTCGACGACGGGTCGTCCCGCGGACGCCCAGGCCTCCATGCCGCCCGCGACGTTCGCCGCGTCGATGCCCTGCTGCGCGAGGTACATGGTGACCTGCGCGGAGCGACCACCGGACCGGCAGATCACATTGACCGTGCCGTCCTGCGGCGCGGCCTCGGTCAACTCGCCGTACCGGGCGACGAACTCACTCATCGGAATGTGCAGCGCGCCCGCGGCGTGGCCGGCCTGCCATTCGTCGTCCTCCCGGACGTCAAGGAGAAAATCGCCGCTCGAAAGGTCGTCGACACCGACCGTGGGCACATGAGATCCGAAAGCCATGCCCCCGACGCTACCCGACCACCACCGGGTGCCGGGCAGTACTAGGGACCTAGGGTCTGTCTTTCGGATCAGGCCGGACTTGGGTGGCCTTGCCTTGGGTGGGGCTTGAGCGGGGTCTGGTGCGTGCAGCTGCAAGGCGGAGGAGGGCGGCAACGCGGAGCGTTGGCAACCGACGACAACGCCGCAGATGTGCGTGCCAGGCCCCGCGACCCCGGACAGATCCGAAAGACAGGCCCTAGGCGGTCAGCCTCTCCAGCTCCGCCTCGCGCTCCGACACCTGGGCGAGCAGTTGCTCGGCGATCTCGTCGAGCAGGGTGTCCGGGTCGTCGGGGGCGAGCCGCAGCATCCCGCCGATCGCGCTCTCCTCCAGCTCCTTGGCGAGGACCGAGAGGAGCTCCTTGCGCTGGGCGAGCCATTCCAGCCGCGCGTACAGCTCCTCGCTGCGGGTGAGACGCTGCTCCTCGGGCACGGGTCCCGCGGCCCACTCCTCGGACAGCTCCCGCAGCAGGGCCTCGTCCCCGCGGGCGTAGGCGGCGTTCACGCGCGTGATGAACTCCTCGCGCCGCTGCCGTTCGCCCTCCTCCTGCGCCAGGTCGGGGTGGGCCTTGCGGACCAGCTCGCGGTAGAGCTTGCGGGCCTCCTCGCCGGGGCGCACCCGCTGCGGCGGCCGCACGGACTGATCGGTGAGCATCGCGGCGGCCTCGGGGTAGATCCCGTCGCTGTCCATCCAGCCGTGGAACAGCTCGTCGACGCCCGGCATCGGCATCACCCGGGCCCGCGCCTCCTCGGCCCTGTGCCGGTCCTCCGGGTCGCCGGTACGGGCCGCGGTGGCCTCGGCGATCAGGGCGTCCAGCTCGTCGAGACGGGCGTACATCGGACCGAGCTTCTGGTGGTGCAGACGGGAGAAGTTCTCCACCTCCACACGGAAGGTCTCCAGCGCGATCTCGTACTCGATCAACGCCTGCTCGGCGGCGCGCACAGCCCTTTCGAGCCGCTCCTCGGGGCGTTCCTCGGAACGCTCTCCGGACTGCGCCGCAGACCGCTCGGCCCGTTCCCTGAGCCGCGTCTTCAGCTGCTCCTTGAGCCGCCCTTCTGACCCCGGCTGCTGCGCCCCCTCTTCAGGAGTCACAGGAGTCTCAGGCTGCGTCGGCTCGGCTTCCGGCATCGTCACCCGTCCAGCCTAGGCCACCGGGGAGCCGGCCCCGGAAGCCCGCGCCGAGCCCCGGCCACCACCGCCCTGGCCGCCACCACCCCGGCCCCGGCGCTCCGGCTGCCCTCACACCCCCGACTCCGCCGCCACCCGCCCCTCCTTGACCGCACTCACCAGCAGCGCGTGATCCGCCTCGGTACGGTCCGCGTACACCGTGGCGAACCGGGCCATCGCCTCGTCCAGCTCGTCGTTCTTGCCGCAGTACCCCGCTATGAGGCGCGGATCGGCGCTGTGCGCGTGCGCGCGGGCCAGCAGGGCGCCGGTCATGCGGCCGTAGTCGTCCAGCTGGTCGGCGGCCAGCGCCGCCGGGTCCACGCTGCCCTTGCGGTTCCTGAACTGCCGTACCTGGAAAGGCAGCCCCTCGACCGTCGTCCACCCGAGCAGGAAGTCACTGACGACCTGCATCCGCTTCTGGCCGAGCACCACCCTGTGCCCTTCGTGCACGCTCTCCTGCGCCTTGAATCCGGCCACCGGCAGATGCGGCAGCAGCGCGGAGGAGCGCGCCTCCTTCACCTGGAGCACCAGCGGCTCGCCCCGGTGGTCGAGCAGCAGCACCACATACGACCGGAGTCCGACGCTGCCCGTGCCGACGACACGGAACGCCACGTCCTGGATCGCGTACCGCGCGAGCAGCGGGAGCCGGTCCTCGGTCAGCGTGCCCAGATACTCCTCCAGCGCGCCGGCCACCGAGGCGGCCTCGGCGTCGGGCACCCGGCGGAGCACGGGCGGGGCGTCGACGAAGCGCCGCCCGGCAGAACCGTCACCGCCCTCGACCGCCTCGGTCGACTTCGCCGCGAAACGGGCGCTCGTGTTCTTCCGCGCCTTCTCGGAGACCTTCTCCAGGGTGCCGAGAAGGTCACGCGCGTCCGTGTGCGAGACCAGTTCCTCGTCCGCGATGGCGTTCCACGCGTCGAGGACCGGAAGCTTGGCGAGCAGCCGCATGGTGCGGCGGTAGACCCCGGCGGCGTCCCGCGCGGCCGCCTCGCAGACGTCGTCGGCCGCACCCGCCTCGCGCCCCGCGAGCACCAGGGACGCGGCCAGGCGCTTGAGGTCCCACTCCCACGGGCCGTGCACCGTCTCGTCGAAGTCGTTCAGATCGATGACGAGGCCGCCGCGCGCGTCCCCGTACAGCCCGAAGTTGGCCGCGTGCGCGTCACCGCAGATCTGCGCGCCGATGCCGGACAGCGGGGTGCGCGCGAGGTCGTACGCCATGAGTCCCGCGGAGCCCCGCAGGAACGCGAAGGGCGAGGCGGCCATCCTGCCGACGCGGATCGGCGTGAGCTCAGGGAGCCTGCTGCGGTTGGACTCCCGCACGGCGGCCACGGGATCGGGACGCCCGCCGTCCACCGTGAACTCCGCGTGCGAGGCGCGGGGCACCCGACGCCGCAGCGCCTTGCCCTCCGCCTTGGGCGACCCCTGCGCGGGCCACTCGGCGAACCCCGCCACGCGCGGCACCCGCTCACCCTGCCGCCCCGCCCCGCGCCGCTTGCCCCGCTGGTCCTGTCGTCCGCGCTGTCCGGGAATCGTCCCGGCGAGCTCCGCCATGCCCATCGCCCCCGTCATCCATCGGCCCCACCCGAATCCGGTTCGACGGTACCGCCGCGCGCCGACCGCCGTCAGAGCCTGTGGATAACTTCGGTGACATACATCACGGCCGCACGGAGCCGCCCCGGGAGCACGAGGCGTGCGGGGGAAAGCGCACAACGTGCGGGGGAAAGCACACAAACGGAAAAGCGCACAAAAAGAAGCGGCCCCCTTCCGGACTTTCGTCCGGAGGAGGACCGCTTCCTCATGGTGCGCGAGGGGGGAGTTGAACCCCCACGCCCTTTCGGGCACTGGAACCTGAATCCAGCGCGTCTGCCTATTCCGCCACCCGCGCATGGGTGTTGTCTTTGGGTCTCTTCACTGTGTGGTGCGAGCGCCTGCCGACATCCAGAAGATTAGCACGCTGCAGAGGGTGGATTCACATCCGTTTGGCGGGGCACCTGGCCAGACAGCCCGCCGCTCACCGCTCCGCCTCGCCCGGCCCGGCATCCGGACCAAACCCGTCCCGCCAGGCACTTGAGCCCCACATGCCCCAGCACACCCCTCCTACAGGCACCCGTCCCGACCCCGCTGCGCCCCCGGCCCGCCCGAACCCGGCGAGGTCCACAGCCAGGTGCGGGACACTGGCTTTGGGCCCCCTCTACGATCCCTTGTAAAAGGTGGCTCGAGCAGAGGCCCCGAGCAGCTGCCCTTACGGGGCTCCGGGGTCACTGATCAGGGCTTCCTCAGGGGCCCTGGGAGGATCCACTGGACCCTGGCGCGGGCATGTCTTGTGAGAGGCGACACTCGTCGACCGGGTGGACAGGGGGAACCAGCCGTTTTCCCGGCGCGTGGATACGATCAGTAAGCAGTACCAGGATGACTACGACGGAGGAGGTGCCCCATGGGAGTCCTGAAGAAGTTCGAGCAGCGTCTCGAAGGTCTGGTCAACGGCACCTTCGCCAAGGTGTTCAAGTCCGAGGTCCAGCCCGTCGAGATCGCCGGCGCCCTCCAGCGCGAGTGCGACAACAACGCGACGATCTGGAACCGCGAGCGGACCGTCGTCCCGAACGACTTCATCGTGGAGCTCAGCGCCCCCGACTTCGATCGGCTGAGCCCGTACTCGGGCCAGCTCGGCGACGAGCTCTCCGGCATGGTGCGTGACTACGCGAAGCAGCAGCGCTACAGCTTCATGGGTCCCATCAAGGTCCACCTGGAGAAGGCCGAGGACCTCGACACCGGCCTGTACCGCGTGCGCAGCCGCACCCTCGCCTCCAGCTCCTCCCAGGCGCCCGAGCGCGCCCCCGCGGGCCCCGGCGGGCCGACGGCTCCCGGCCGCGGTGCGGGCGGCGCCGGTGCGGGCGGCGTCGGTGCGGGCGGCGGCTATGGCTATCCGCAGCCGTCCTCCGGAGCTCCTGGCTCCGGCGGCGCTCCCGGCGGCGCACCTCCCATGCCCGCCGCGCCGCCGCCCGGCGCGGGCCGACCCGGCGGGCACTCCCCGGCACCGGCCAGGCCTCCGGGCTCCGGTGCAGGACCACTTCCGGGCGCCCAGGTGCGGCGCTGGATCGAGATCAACGGCAATCGCCATCAGATCTCCCGCCCGACGCTGGTGCTGGGCCGCAGCACCGACGCCGATGTGCGGATCGACGATCCCGGCGTATCCCGCCGGCACTGTGAGATCCGGACCGGAACGCCCTCGACGATCCAGGATCTCGGGTCTACCAACGGCATCGTGGTAGACGGGCAGCACACCACCCGCGCTACGCTCCGCGACGGCTCGCGGATCGTCGTGGGCCAAACCACCATCGTTTACCGGCAAGCCGAAGGGTGAAGCGGGGGCAATGTCAGAGCTGACCCTGACGGTCATGCGGCTAGGTTTCCTAGCTGTTCTGTGGCTGTTCGTGATCGTGGCCGTCCAGGTCATCCGCAGCGACCTGTTCGGAACGCGTGTCACACAGCGCGGTTCGCGCCGCGAGCGGCCCCAACAGGCCGCCCGCCAGCAGCAGGCCGCCACACCCCCGCCGCAGCGGCAGCAGGCCGGCGGTGGGCGCCAGCGGCGCGGCGCCCCCAGCAAGCTCGTCGTCTCCGAGGGCATCCTCGCCGGGACGACCGTCGCGCTGCAGGGCCAGACCATCTCCCTGGGCCGTGCGCACGATTCCACGATCGTGCTGGACGACGACTACGCCTCCAGCAGGCATGCCAGGATCTACCCGGACCGTGACGGCCAGTGGATCGTCGAGGATCTCGGGTCCACCAACGGCACGTATCTCGACCGGACCCGACTCACCACCCCGACGCCCGTTCCGCTGGGCGCGCCGATCCGCATCGGCAAGACCGTCATCGAGCTGCGGAAGTAGTACTACGTCATGACAGAGCGCGAGCGGAGCGAGCGAGCCGAAACGGCTGTCCAGGCACTGGACGCCGGCGCGCTCCCGACCGGAGGGTGGGCACCGTGCGGATGTACCCGGAGCCGACGGGCGAGGTGCGCATGAGTCTGTCTTTGCGCTTCGCCGCCGGATCGCACAAAGGCATGATCCGGGAGGGGAACGAGGACTCCGGTTACGCCGGCCCCCGTCTCCTCGCCATCGCCGACGGCATGGGTGGCCAGGCCGCGGGTGAGGTGGCGAGCTCCGAGGTCATCTCGACGCTCGTCACGCTCGACGACGACGTCCCCGGCTCGGACATCCTGACGTCACTGGGCACCGCCGTGCAGCGGGCCAACGACCAGCTGCGCCTGATGGTCGAGGAGGACCCCCAGCTCGAGGGCATGGGGACGACCCTGACCGCCCTCCTGTGGACGGGCCAGCGCCTCGGCCTCGTACACGTCGGCGACTCACGCGCGTACCTCCTGCGGGACGGCGTCCTCACCCAGATCACCCAGGACCACACCTGGGTGCAGCGCCTCGTCGACGAGGGCCGCATCACCGAGGAAGAGGCCACCACCCACCCGCAGAGGTCCCTCCTCATGCGCGCGCTGGGCAGCGGCGACCACGTCGAGCCGGATCTGTCGATCCGCGAAGTGCGCGCGGGCGACCGGTACTTGATCTGCTCGGACGGTCTTTCCGGCGTCGTCTCCCACCAGACGATGGAAGACACCCTCGCCAGCTACCAGGGCCCCCAGGAGACCGTGCAGGAGCTGATCCAGCTCGCGCTGCGCGGCGGCGGCCCCGACAACATCACCGTGATCGTCGCCGACGTCCTGGACATCGACAGCGGCGACACCCTCGCGGGCCAGCTGTCCGACACCCCCGTGGTGGTCGGCGCGGTCGCCGAGAACCAGCTCCAGGCGCAGGACGACGGCGCCATGCAGACGCCTGCGGGCCGCGCGTCGGGCCTCGGCCGCCCGGTGCCGACACAGACCTCCCACGGGCAGGGTGGCGGTTTCGGCCCGCCCGGCAGCGGCGACACCACTGGATACGTCCCCGAGGGCGGTTTCGGGGCCTACGACGACGAGGACTTCGTCAAGCCCGGCGGCGGCCGCAAGTGGCTCAAGAGATCCCTCTACGGGGCGCTCGCGCTCGCCGTCATCGCCGGTGGCCTCTACGGCGGCTACCGCTGGACCCAGACCCAGTACTACGTCGGCACCAAGGACGCGCACATCGCGCTCTACCGCGGCATCGACCAGGACCTGGCCTGGGTCAGCCTCTCGAAGGTCGAGAAGGACCACCCCGAGATCGAACTCAAGTACCTGCCGCCCTACCAGCGCAAGCAGGTCGAGGCCACCATCCCCGGCAACGACCTGGACGAGGCGCGCGGCAAGATCGACGAGCTGGGCGTGCAGGCTTCCGCCTGCAAGAAGGAAGCCGAGCGCCGCGAGGTCGAGCGCCAGAACAACGCCAGGACGGGCGAGGGCGAAGCGGGCGGCGCCTCCGGGCAGCGCAAGACACCGCCGGGCCCGGACTCCACGACGTCCCCGCCCGTCGACAACGACAAGAACGACAAGAACAGCACCACCGACAAGAACAAGTCCAAGACCGCACCGACTCCCACACCCGGCCCCAGCCTCTCCGAGGATGAGCAGAAGCTGGTCCCGCTGTGCGGTAAGCAGTAAGCAGCCGTTGGGGGCCTCTGCACGCCATGAGCAGTACTACACACACGTCGACGATCGGCGCGATCGGAGCGCCGAGTCGGCGCAACACCGAGCTCGCGCTGCTCGCGTTCGCGGTCGTCATCCCGTTGTTCGCCTACATGAACGTGGGCCTGGCGCTCGACGGCAAACTGCCGTCCGGCATGCTCGGCTACGGCGCGGGCCTCGGCCTGCTCGCAGGCGTCGGCCACATCGTCGTACGCAAGTTCGCGGCGTACGCCGACCCGCTGCTGCTGCCGCTGGCCACGCTGCTCAACGGCCTCGGCCTGGTGGTGATCTGGCGGCTCGATCAGTCGGAGCGGTTGCAGCAGCTGCCCAACTTCAGCCCCGCGGCGCCGAACCAGCTCATGTACTCCGCGATCGGCATCGCCCTGTTCGTCGGCGTACTGCTGCTGCTCAAGGACCACCGCGTCCTGCAGCGCTACACGTACATCTCCATGGTGGCGTCTCTGATCCTGCTGCTCCTGCCGCTCGTGCCGGGCCTCGGTCTCAACATCTACGGCGCGAAGATCTGGATCCACGTCGGCGGATTCTCGATCCAGCCGGGTGAGTTCGCGAAGATCGTCATCGCGATCTTCTTCGCCGGCTACCTGATGGTGAAGCGCGATGCCCTGGCCCTGGCCAGCCGCCGCTTCATGGGTCTCTACCTCCCGCGTGGACGTGACCTCGGGCCGATCATCGTCGTCTGGGCGATGTCGATCCTGATCCTCGTCTTCGAGACCGACCTGGGTACGTCGCTGCTGTTCTTCGGCATGTTCGTCGTCATGCTGTACGTCGCCACGGAGCGCACCAGCTGGATCGTGTTCGGTCTCCTGATGTCCGCGGTCGGTGCCGTCGCCGTGGCGAGCTTCGAACCGCACATCCAGACGCGTGTGCAGGCATGGCTCAACCCGTTGCGCGAGTACAAGCTCAGCCAGGCCGGTGTCCAGGACGGTGTCATCCACTCCGAGCAGGCCATGCAGGCCCTGTGGGCCTTCGGCTCCGGCGGCACCCTCGGCTCCGGTCTCGGCCAGGGCCACTCGGACCTGATCAAGTTCGCCGCCAACTCCGACTTCATCCTCGCCACCTTCGGTGAGGAGCTGGGTCTCGCCGGCATCATGGCGATCCTGCTGATCTACGGCCTGATCGTCGAGCGCGGCGTCCGCACGGCACTCGCCGCCCGCGACCCGTTCGGCAAGCTCCTCGCGATCGGCCTCTCCGGCGCCTTCGCCATCCAGGTCTTCGTCGTCGCAGGCGGCGTCATGGGCCTGATCCCGCTGACCGGTATGACGATGCCGTTCCTGGCGTACGGCGGTTCCTCCGTCATCGCCAACTGGGCCCTGATCGGCATCCTGATCAGGATCAGTGACACCGCGCGCCGTCCCGCCCCGGCCCCCGCCCCGAACCCCGACGCCGAGATGACCCAGGTGGTCCGACCGTGAACAAGCCCCTGCGCCGGATCGCGATCTTCTGCGGGCTGCTCATCCTCGCCCTGCTCGCCCGTGACAACTGGCTCCAGTACGTCAAGGCCGACAGCCTCGCCAAGCACGAGAAGAACCGCCGCGTCACCATCGAGCGCTACTCGCAGCCGCGCGGCGACATCATCGTCGACGGCAAGCCCATCACCGGCTCGAAGGCCACCACCACCCCGGGCAGCGACCTCAAGTACAAGCGCACCTGGAAGGACGGGCCCATGTGGGCACCCGTCACCGGGTACTCCTCGCAGCGCATGGGCGCCACCCAGCTGGAGTACATCGAAGACGGCATCCTCACCGGCAACGACGACCGGCTCTTCTTCCGCCGCACCCTCGACATGCTGACCGGCGAGAAGAAGGAGGGCGGCAATGTCGTCACGACCCTCAACTCCGCCGCGCAGAAGGCCGCGTACGAGGGCCTGAAGAGCAAGGGCAAGGGCGCCGTCGCCGCGATCGACCCGTCCACGGGCGCGATCCTGGCGCTGGCCTCCACGCCGTCGTACGACCCCGGTGACTTCGCGGGCAACACGAACGACGAAGCCGAGGAGTACGTCCGCCTGGAGAAGGACAAGGACAAGCCGATGGTCAACCGCGCGCTGCGCGAGACCTACCCGCCCGGCTCCACCTTCAAGGTGGTCACGGCGGCGGCCGCCCTGGAGCACAACCTCTACAACGGCATTGACAGCAAGACGGACTCGCCGGACCCCTGGACGATGCCGAACACCACCCAGCCGCTGCCGAACGAGGGCAACATCCCCTGCAAGAACGCCACGCTGCGTGAGGCGCTGCGCTGGTCCTGCAATACCGTCTTCGGCAAGATCGGCTCCGATCTCGGCAAGGACAAGATGCTGGAGACGGCGAAGAAGTTCGGGTTCAACGAGCAGCAGTTCGTGCCCGTCCGCTCCAACGCCTCCAACTTCCCCGAGGACATGGACAAGCCGCAGACCGCGCTGTCCTCCATCGGTCAGTTCGAGACCGCGGCGACGCCGCTGCAGATGGCCATGGTCGCCTCCGCGATCGCCAACGACGGCAAGCTCATGGAGCCGTACATGGTCAGCGACCTGCAGGCGCGCAACCTCGACGTCATCGAGAAGCACTCGCCCAAGGAGATGAGCGAGCCGCTCTCGAAGGAGAACGCGCAGAAGCTCCAGGCAATGATGGAGACGGTGGTCGAGAAGGGCACCGGAACCATGGCCAAGATCCCCGGCGTCACCGTCGGAGGCAAGACGGGTACGGCCCAGCACGGCGTCGCGAACAGCAAGAACCCGTATGCCTGGTTCATCTCGTACGCCAAGACGGACTCCGGTTCGCCGGTCGCCGTCGCCGTCGTCGTCGAGGACTCCAAGGCGAGCCGTCAGGACATCTCCGGTGGTGGTCTGGCCGCTCCCATCGCCAAGTCCGTGATGAAGGCAGTCATCGACAGCAAGAAGTGACCCCCGTCACGACAACTCGACATCGGTGCACGTTGCGGTACCGGTCCGGTATCGGCTGACAGTCGTGTCCGGGTCACCTAAGTGGAGCCGGGTACGGTATGCCCGGACAGCACACCGCCGGACCGCACACCGGTGCGGTCGGGACCGACGGAGAGGGCTGGATTAGCTATGGAAGAGCCGCGTCGCCTCGGCGGCCGGTACGAGCTGGGCCAGGTGCTCGGCCGTGGTGGGATGGCGGAGGTCTACCTCGCGCACGACACCCGCCTCGGTCGCACCGTGGCGGTGAAGACGCTGCGGGTCGACCTGGCCCGCGACCCGTCGTTCCAGGCCCGGTTCCGCCGTGAGGCCCAGTCTGCCGCCTCGCTCAACCACCCGGCGATCGTCGCGGTCTACGACACCGGCGAGGACTACGTCGACGGGGTCTCCATCCCGTACATCGTGATGGAGTACGTCGACGGCTCCACCCTGCGTGAGCTGCTCCACTCCGGCCGCAAGCTGCTGCCCGAGCGAGCCATGGAGATGACGATCGGCATCCTCCAGGCCCTGGAGTACTCCCACCGCAACGGCATCGTGCACCGTGACATCAAGCCCGCGAACGTCATGCTGACGCGCAACGGCCAGGTCAAGGTCATGGACTTCGGCATCGCCCGTGCCATGGGTGACTCCGGCATGACGATGACGCAGACCGCCGCGGTCATCGGCACGGCTCAGTACCTCTCGCCCGAGCAGGCCAAGGGCGAGCAGGTCGACGCCCGTTCCGACCTGTACTCCACCGGCTGCCTGCTCTACGAGCTGCTCACCGTCCGGCCGCCGTTCGTCGGTGACTCCCCGGTCGCGGTGGCCTATCAGCACGTACGTGAGGAGCCGCAGGCCCCGAGCGTCTTCGACGGAGAGATCACTCCGGAGATGGACGCCATCGTCCTGAAGGCCCTCACCAAGGACCCGGACTACCGCTACCAGTCGGCCGACGAGATGCGCGCCGACATCGAGGCCTGCCTCGACGGCCAGCCGGTCGCGGCCACCGCAGCCATGGGCGCGGTGGGCTACGGCCACCCGGACGACCAGCAGACCGCGATGCTGCACGCGCAGAACGGCGGCGGCCAGACGTCGATGATGCCGCCGGTCAACCCGGACGACGGGGGCTACGGCTACGACGAGGGCCGCGGACGGCGCCAGAAGAAGAGCAACGTCTCGACGTGGCTCCTCGTCCTCGCGGGCGTCCTGGTCCTGGTGGGGGCGATCCTCATCGGGAAGTGGGCGTTCAGCGGGAACGGCGACGACAACGTCACCAAGGCGCCGGACTTCGTGGGCGAGACGTACAAGGAAGCCCAGGAGTCGGCGGAGAACGTCGGCCTCAAGCTGGAGACGGGCGAGCGCAAGCCGTGCGCCAAGTACCCGAAGGGCCAGATCTGCGACCAGGACCCCGGGGCCGGCACGGAGGTCAAGAAGGGCGACACCATCACGGTGACGGTGTCGACCGGCGCGCCCAAGGTCGCGGTGCCGAACGTGATCTCGATGAGCGTCGATGACGCCACGAAGAAGCTCAAGGGCGACAAGTACCAGTTCGACGTCTCCACCAAGCCCCAGGAGTCCACCGAGGAGCCGGGCACGGTCCTCGAGCAGGACCCGACCTCGGGTAGCGAGGTCCAGAAGGGCAGCAAGATCACGCTTGTCGTGGCGAAGGAGAAGAAGCAGGTCAGCGTCCCGGAGGTGACCGGCCTCGACTACGCGGCCGCCGAGAAGCAGCTCAAGGACAACGGCTTCGCGGTCTCCCGTGAGGACGTCGCGAGCGAGGACGTCGACGAGGGCAAGGTCATCAAGACCACGCCGGCGGCCGGTACCGCCGCCGACCCCGGCTCCACGGTCACCGTCCAGGTCGCCAAGGCGGCCGAGGAAGCCACCGTTCCGCCCCTCACCGGCCAGAAGCTGAAGGACGCCCGCAAGGCCATCGAGGACGCGGGCCTGACGGTCGGAACCATCGTGGGGCCGCAGGACGACGACGCGCTCGTGCTCGTGTCCCAGCCCAACGTCGGCCAGAAGGTCGCCCCCGGCTCGGCGGTCAACCTGACCACCGCGGGCGGCGGCGGTGGCGGCAACGGCAACGGCAACAACGGTGGTGGCGGGGACGGCGACGATGACGACGGTCTCGTCGGCGGCTGGTCCCGTCACGGCCGCGGGCACTGGCCGGGCTTCGACGACTGACCCGTCGCAGGCCACGAGCCATGGGAGAGCCCCCCGTTCCGCAGATCGGTCACCACGGCCGCGTCGGATACCGGACAGCCCCGGTGTGGGTGGTCACCGGGGTCGCAGGCGT